>CAKZUP010000199.1 GCA_937922945.1 uncultured Granulosicoccaceae bacterium | reverse complement strand
TCCAGGTAGCTTCGCTAAGATTAAACCACTAAGGAGAATTTCTATAATGAAACTATGTCGTGCTCTATTGCCAGCAGCAAGCGTATTAGCGCTCACCGTTGCAGGTACGTCACTAGCACAGGCTGAAACTGCAGCCTGCCTTATCACAAAAACCGACACTAACCCGTTCTTTGTCAAGATGAAGGAAGGCGCTACAGCCAAGGCCGAAGAAATGGGCATTACGCTGAAGTCTTACGCGGGTAAAGTCGATGGTGATTCGGAAACACAAGTCGCTGCAATTGAAACCTGTATCGCCGATGGCGCTAAAGGCATCTTAATTACTGCATCAGATACTAAAGGTATTGTGCCAGCGGTAACTCAAGCGCGTGAAGCCGGGTTACTGGTTATCGCACTCGATACACCACTTGAGCCTATCGACTCTGCCGATGCAACATTCGCCACCGATAATTTCAAAGCCGGTGAGCTGATTGGTGCCTGGGCTGCAGCTGCCATGGGTGATGCTGCAAAAGATGCAAAAATCGCCATGCTCGATCTTGCTGTTAGCCAGCCTTCTGTCGGCGTATTGCGCGATCAGGGATTCTTGCAAGGCTTCGGTATCGATTTGGGCGATCCTAATAAGTGGGGCGATGAAACCGATTCGCGTATCGTTGGAAACGAAGTGACAGCCGGAAACGAAGAAGGTGGTCGAAAAGCGATGGAAACTCTGCTCGCAAAAGATCCGTTCATTAACGTCGTTTACACCATTAACGAACCAGCAGCGGCCGGTGCATACGAAGCGCTGAAAGCCGTTGGCCGCGAAGGCGATGTGCTTATCGTGTCAGTCGATGGTGGCTGCCCCGGTGTTGCTGATGTAAAAGATGGCGTTATCGGTGCAACCTCACAGCAGTATCCGCTGCTGATGGCGTCTCTGGGAATTGAAGCAATTGCGGCTTGGGCGAAAGACGGTTCCAAACCTGAAAATACGCCTGGTCTGGACTTTTTCGATACGGGCGTTAACCTTGTTACTGACCAGCCAGCAGACGGCGTTGAATCAATCGATACCGCAGAAGGTACTGAGAAGTGCTGGGGCTAATTAAGCTTCTCGATTAATGATCATTAAGCAACGCCTTAATGCCCCTTAGAAAAGGTCACTGAATAGTAGGAAAATTGAAGATCTTTAACGGCGCTGATTACAGCGCCGTTTTTCATCGTCAACTTCACTATTTAATCCAATGCTCCGGTGCGATTTTGTTTCCGGCCAGCGTAAGGGCATTTGGACTAAGACGAATAAGATAAGACCGAATAAGATAAGATCGAATAAAATAAGATTGCACTAAATAAGCATCATATTAAAATATGGTTGCATCATTCAATGGAGCAAAAATTGGCGAAGCAAGAATTCGAATCGACTCTTGAAGACAGCGTTGATGAAGTAGCAACATTCGATGATGGTCGAAACGGCATACTCACATGGATTCAGTCGACACTTCATCACAATCCATCTCTTGTGCCTCTGATTGTACTGCTCGCATCCATCGCAGGGTTTGCACTTATCGAAGAGGTGCGGCCAAAGTTTTTCCATCCGTTCACACTCTCGCTTATTCTTCAACAGGTCGCCATAGTCGGCATCGTTGGAGCTGCGCAAACACTGGTGATTTTAACGGCTGGCATCGACCTTTCGGTTGGGGCGATTATGGTGCTCTCCTCCGTTGTAATGGGTCAATTCACTTTCCGCTACGGTTTTCCACCTGAAATTGCCATTGTCTGTGGTTTTGCCGTTGGAGCATTATGCGGATACATCAATGGGGTATTGGTGGCGATAGTGAAACTCCCCCCGTTTATTGTCACGCTGGGTATGTGGCAAATAGTGCTAGCCACCAACTTTCTGTACTCCGCCAATGAAACGATTCGCTCACGCGACATAGAACAACACGCGCCCATACTGCAATTTTTCGGTGAAAAAATAAAATTCCAAGGCGCTGTATTCACATACGGTGTGTTTGCATTTGTCATTTTGATTCTTGTACTGGCTTATGTACTGAATCGAACCGCATGGGGCCGGCACGTATACGCGGTTGGCGATGATATCGATGCAGCGGAACTCAGTGGTGTGCGTACCAAGCGGGTGCTTATATCAGTCTATGTTGTTGCTGGCCTTATTTGCTCTCTTGCTGGCTGGGCTCTAATCGGTCGAATCGGATCTGTATCGCCAACAGCCGGTCAGTTCGCCAACATCGAATCAATCACTGCGGTAGTTATCGGTGGGATCTCGCTTTTCGGTGGTCGCGGTTCCATATTGGGTATGTTGTTCGGCGCTCTCATTGTTGGCGTATTTTCGTTGGGTTTAGGTATGATCGGTACCGACCCGCAGTGGACTTATTTACTTATCGGACTACTGATCATTATGGCGGTTGCCATTGATCAATGGATAAGGAAGATATCATCATGAGCAATCCACAACCGGTGCTTAAAGCGAGTAACCTGACCAAACGCTACGGTCGGGTTGTCGCACTGGACAATGCTGAACTCGAGCTCTATCCGGGCGAGGTTTTGGGTATTATCGGTGACAACGGCGCAGGAAAGTCATCACTAATCAAAGCGATCTCTGGTGCGATGAAACCCGATACCGGCACGATATGGCTAAACGGTGAAGTCGTACAATTTAACTCACCCATTCAAGCGCGCGACGCTGGTATAGAAACCGTCTATCAAAATCTGGCGCTCTCCCCCGCTTTGTCTATTACGGATAATCTTTTTTTGGGTCGCGAAATACGCCGCCCGGGCGTATTGGGAAACGTCTTTCGAATGCTCGACAAGCAGGAAATGGAAAAACAGGCGAGAAACAAATTGTCTGAACTCGGCTTGCTCACCATTCAGAATATTAACCAGTCGGTAGAAACTCTCTCGGGTGGTCAACGACAAGGCGTCGCTGTTGCAAGGGCCGCTGCGTTTGGTTCTAAAGTCATTATTATGGACGAACCCACCGCCGCGCTCGGTGTAAAAGAATCACGCCGCGTGTTGGAGCTCATACAGGATGTGCGTGAACGTGGTATCCCCATTATACTTATCTCTCACAATATGCCACACGTGTTTGAAGTATCCGATCGAATACATGTGCACAGACTCGGTAAACGCCTCTGCGTTATCGACCCCAAACAGCACAGCATGTCAGATGCAGTCGCTTACATGACTGGCGCCAAGGTACCCAACGAGGAACTGCTCAGCGCCTAGTTTCAAGCCTTCACGTGAAAATGGCTCGCAATTACCCAGTAAATGCTCCTTTCCTGTTGCACTGCACTGAATAAATTGGCATCGTATAAGCCTGATAACCATAGGAATACGGTCTATGAGCGCAGCGGGCAAACCAAAACGAATCCGCCTTGGCATGGTGGGCGGCGGGCGTGATGCCTTTATAGGTGGCGTACACCGAATCGCATCACGCATCGACGACCATTTCGAGCTTGTCGCCGGCGCTTTCTCGTCGACCATCGAAAAGTCCAAACTCAGTGGCCTTGACTTGGGTATAGCTGAAGATCGTAGCTACGGTAGCTATAAAGAAATGGCTATACGGGAGGCGCGGTTAAAAGAAGGTATCGAAGCAGTTAGCATCGTTACTCCCAATCATCTTCACTTCGCTGTCGCGAAGGAATTCCTGAAACGCGGCATACATGTCATTTGCGACAAACCCCTTACCTCAACTGCAAGCGATGCCAAGAAATTTTTAAAGCTGGTTGAATCTTCCGATAGCCTGTTCGTTCTTACCCATAACTACACAGCGTATCCAATGATTCGCCAGGCACGCGATATCATCCATTCCAAAGAACTCGGTGAACCCAGAGTTGTGCAAGTAGAGTATGCACAAGACTGGCTATCCACCGATTTAGAAAACACAGATCAAAAACAAGCCAGCTGGCGGGTCGATCCTGAAAGATCAGGTGCCGGTGGATGCATCGGCGACATAGGCACACATGCCTTTAACTTGGCAGGCTTTGTCACAGGCCTGCAGCTCGAATCCTTGTGCGCCGATCTTCACACGTTTGTTGAAGGACGCCAGCTCGATGACAACGTGCATATTATGCTTCGCTATAAAGGAGGCGCAAAAGGCATGTTGTGGTCCAGTCAGGTCGCACCCGGCAACGAGAACGGTCTGCGCTTGCGGGTATACGGTTCGAAAGGTGGTATTGAGTGGAGCCAGGAAGAGCCAAACAAACTCTGGTATACCCCACTTGGAGAACCCACACGCTTGTTAACGCGTTCAGGCCCCGGTGCAAACGATGCGGCGAATGCCGTATCCCGCATCCCTGCCGGGCACCCTGAAGGGTATCTGGAAGGGTTCGCTACCTTATACTCAGAAACCGCTGAGGCCATTTACGCTGCGCGCGATGGTAAATCAGTAGAAAACCTTTGTCCCGGTGTAAAGGAAGGCTATGAAGGTATCGGGTTTATCAGTGCAGCAATTGCGTCGAGTAAGAAGAACGGCGGTTGGGTTAAGCTCTAATAGCGAAGACGAGCTTTTTTAAGGCCCATATTGAAAACCCAGATTGAAAGCCAATATTTAAAGCCTGTAAAAATGAAAACCAATAATCGGCAAACAAAGATCATCGTCAATAAAAGGATCCTCGTTTTGCAATAGCTTCTGACATGCAATACCTACATTCAACTCGGCATGCCGTTTGAATCGATAAGAAAATGTCATTTCAGCATGCGCCTGCTTTGCGCCATCGTCCGGGTTGCTAAAATCGAGCGGATCGAACCATCCACCCCTTTCGTTTTCAGGCCTAACTCTATAATCCAGCTCGGTGTAACGCAGCCCGACACTCCAACGTGCTTTTGAAGTGAACTGATTACTCATTAGCGCACCGGTGTACCATCCGTTTGATTCAAACTCACCAACCCCGACATACACACCTGCATGCGTTGCCAATGACACGCCTATAGGATTATTAACAAAACTGTATCGGCCCCACACGCTGGTGATGAACGCCTGCTCAATGTCCATACCAACATCAAATTTATCGGATGCCCCATACAACGCACTTATCGTGGTTGTCGGCAATAAACTGGTTTCAACTTTAAACTGTCCACTCGCAAGGGACGCAGCATTGCTTCTCGGTGTGAGTGGCGCATGTGAGCAGGCAGCTAGCCAGCAGAGCAGAATCAGTAATACCGCTGTTTTATATCGCATCATTGCCAAATACGCCGGTTATCATTGATTGGAATTTTACTGGCACGTGTAGCAGAGTTGATCTTAACTGTTGCCAGGAAGTGGCTGCAGCACAACACTCGATTGAGCGGGCATATCGTATAGCGCTCCGGTGAACGGGTCGACAACAAGTAGGCCTACCAAACCAGGCACGCTAAACAGCAAATTGACAAAATACCAACTCGAAAAATGACTATTCAGCGATTCTGTCTGTGGGTGATGGCCGTCGATTTCATATCGAATGTAGTATCTGGCGGCTTTGAATCCGTTCTCCGCTGAACGCAGTTTTACGCTATCGGGCGTGGTACCTTGTGCCAACACTTCGCCCTGCTCGTTCGTAATAGCGTAACGAGCGTTTTCCGGGGTACTTAAAATACGAACATCATGTATAGGCGAGCTATTAATGCTGGCACATCCAGCGCATACGCTCATCATGAATGACAGCAAGCATAACGTGAAAATCTGTTTGCTTTTCATCTTCCTGACAGCCTCCATTTGACAGCATTTATTTTAATCAAGTTCTTCGTTATATATAGCTCAACGCTCGCGATAAACGAAACCAGATGTCTCTATGTAAAATCTATGCCACACAAACAACCAGCCTAATACACCCAGACTCGGCGCAGTGTTCGTATAAGCCGCGTTGATATCATTCAACGCGGCCCGGACGCATTCAAGTCGCATACAAGTCGCATTTAAGGCGCGATCAAGTCGATTTTAAGGCGCAATCAGGGCGCAACCCAAACGTCATCAAGGTGCAAATCAAGCACGGCTCATACGGCGTTAAACACCGGAAACCTTACGGCGATACATACCCTGCGCTATGCGGTCGATAACCATAGCGCATAACAAGATAGCTAGCCCACCGAGCAACCCTTGCCCTTTAGCAGCATATTGTAATGCTTCCAAAATCAGTGCCCCAAGACCTTCAGCACCAATAAGCGAAGCTATAACCACCATTGATAAAGACATCAATATGGTTTGATTTATACCTGTCATAATGGAGGGCATGGCCAGCGGAAGCTCAACGTTCGTCAGCAGCTGCCATTTCGAGCAACCGAACGCGGTGGCAGCTTCCTTGGTTGACTCCGGCACGCCGCGCATACCCAGTGCGGTTAATCGAATTACTGGCGGCATGGCAAAAATTAATGTTGCTAAAACGCCGGGGGGTTTCCCTGTACCAAAAAAAGCAATGATCGGGATAAGGTAGACAAATGCAGGCATCGTTTGCATGAAATCAAGAATGGGTTCGGCAAAAGAGTAAGCGCGCTTGGATTTGCCAAACCAGATACCTAAAGGTATCCCGATAATAATACACAGCGCAGCTCCCGCTCCAATAAGCGCAACCGTGATCATCGAAATTTTCCATAATCCCATAAACGCCAAATAGGCCAGCGAAGCTGCTGTAAATATAGCGACCCTGGGACCTGCGAGTCGCAATGCCATAACCACGATAACGATCATAACAACGGGCCAAGGCGTATCGATAAGAATGATCTCCAGACCGTCTAATACCGACCGAATGCCAGCGGTAATGCCTTTAAAAACATGATTAAAATTAATAGCCAACCAATCAAACCCAGCATCACCCTTCTTCGCCAGAATGGCAAAGTACTCTCGATTGACTGGAAACTCCGTTATTGGAATACGATCGCCTATAAACCCTCCGGTAAGCGCACTCAACTTTTTGTCTGGGTCGGAAACGGTAAAACGAAACAAGGTTAATGGCCAGATAGCGATAATCAGAAAGCCACCAAAAAGTGCGCTCATTTTGTTTACCCCGGATTGGATAGTCGGGTTCGCACGCCAGTTTAAATATTGCTTTTCATACGTGCGATTCGCCAAGAACCCTTCCAGCACTTTAATAACAGCGAATAGAATCAAGCCGGTTACTAGAATACTGAGCGCTTCATTCGAGGCCAAATCTGCTTTTTCTTTGGCCTCGGCAGCAACCCGCTTCAGGTTGCTCGCGATCTTGAGCTTCGCATCGGCGTCGGCTTGATTTCCAGCGGCTATGAGTTCTCTTGCTTGCTCTTCACGCTTTGCAATATTGACCAACATTTTCTCGTAGCGGGCCATTTGCTCCGCACCCAACTCACCCCATAAACCGCGCCCAATTTGCACAAGCGCAAATAACTCCAGCACTAAAAAACTCCAGAAAAAGCCCCATGCGCCACGAAACGCTCCCCACAGCGGCCCAAAAAGCGCTGCCATTGAGTTCCACGATAATGCGAACCCGGTGGTGCCCTGGATTTTTTCAAATTGTCTGGAATAATAGCTTTCGTTCTCTTGAACGAATTCAGCAACCGACGAATCCAGCGACCGTGGTCCCATCTCAAGGCCTGTATCGTTCATGCCTTCCCCCCTTGGATACCTTTTAGCAATCTGGATTTAGAAATGACGCCAACGTCCTGACCGTCATCATCCTGAATAATAATGGGATGAGATGTCGTGGTTGCTATGTCGATAAGCTGGTCGAGATCAGTGCCATGAGACGCGCGTGGACTTTGCGCCAAGTCATCGCCAGCTTCCAGTTGATAGCTATCGATGGGCTCCATAATTGAATGAGCAAACACTAACTTGAGTTTGGATATGCCCTCAACAAAGTCTCGGACATAATCATCAGCAGGTTCTGTCACAATTTGCTCGGGCGTACCAATCTGCACAATTCGCCCGTCTTTCATAATCGCTATTCGATTTCCAATTCGTATGGCTTCATCCAGATCGTGTGTGATAAAAACGGTAGTTTTGTTTAGCTCAGCGGATAACGCCATAAACTGATCTTGAAGTTGTCGTCGAATAAGCGGGTCGAGCGCAGAAAATGGCTCGTCCATCAACAAGACTTCCGGGTCAGATGCTAACGCGCGAGCCAGCCCAACCCGCTGTTGCATACCACCTGAGAGTTCACGTGGAAATCGATCTTCGTAACCATCCAGATTCACCATATTCAAACAACGCTGAGACACCTCCCAGCGAACCGACTTCGGCTCGCCACGCACTTGTAATGGAAAGCCCACGTTGTCTCTCACCGTTCTGTGCGGTAGCAATGCCATGTGCTGAAACACCATACCCAGATGATTAGCACGCATTTCACGCAGTTGTTGATTATTCAGGGCTAAAACATCTTTGCCGAGTACCGAGATTTCACCTGATGTTGGTTCGATTAGCCGGTTCAGGTGTCTGACCATGGTAGATTTACCTGAACCAGACAAGCCCATGACACAGAAGATTTCGCCGCGTCGAACTGAGAATGAGCAATCTGCAATACCAACAACACAGGCAAACTCCTTCAGTACCTCAGGCTTTGTCAAACCACGGGACTCGACTGCTCGCATGGCTTCCTCTGCCCTGTCACCAAATATCTTCCAGACATTTTTCAACGTGATAACGTCTTCACTCACCGATAATTCCCACCGCTTAGTATGTCAATATCATAAAAAAAGGGAGCGTGTTACCACACTCCCTTTCTCAACGTTTTTTAAAACCGACTTGGATAATTACTGTAACCAGCTATCCACGATTTCAGCATTGTCAGCCACCCATTTGGTAGCAAATTCAGCCGGGTCTTGCTTTTCAACAACCAAAGCGTAAGTCATTTCGGACACAACTTTTGTATCGAGCTTTACGTTTGCAAGCATAGCAGCAGCCTCTGGCTGAGCTTCTTCCAATACAGTTGCATAATGAATGTGTAGCTGAGCTGTATTCCATGCAACACCTGCTTCAGACTTTTCCAGCCATTGCGGGTCGTCTGTAGGTTGTATTACGTTCCACTTCGCTTCGTCATAGGCAGGTTCTTTAAGAATGACTAGCTCATGCAATGCAAACATGTGATGAGGCGTGTAACAGAAGAACACGATATTATTGTTTTGCGCTACCGCACTATCAACTTCAGCCAACGCGAGCGACTCGTCCATTTCCTTAAGTGTCATCGTTAAGTTGTAGCCGTACGACTTAGCACGAATTTTCTCAACATTTGTCGATGCCCAACCAGATGCGCCAATCCAGATTTCTCCCCGACCGTCTCCGTCGGTATCAAAATTCTTAGCCATATCAGGATCAGTCAGGTCAGATAAGTTCTCGATTCCTGTGCGCTCTTGAGTACCTTTGGTGACACACATAGCCTGATCACCGGCAACCCCATTAGGATTCATTCGAACGGTTTGCTTGGTTTTCACGAACTTATCGTTTAGATTGGTTTGGTTTGGCAACCAGACTTCCGGATGAACGTGCATAGCACCGGTATCCATTGCTTCAAACACAACCGGATTAGTCCCGTTTTGCAATTCAACTTCCAAACCCAGATTATCTTCCATAGCAACTTTTAATACATGCGCAGTTGCCAATACAGAGGGCCAATTAGGCACACCGATAACGACATCGGCGGCGTGTACAACCGAGCTAAATGACAGCGCCGAACCAACGCATGCCATTGTGATTAGCTTGGGAAATTTCATAGAAGGTCATCCTCTTTTATTAGTTGAAACAATGTTGATTGATTCAATGGTGTAAGGGCAAATCGCCAAGCACTAGTTTACGTGGATCGTGAGAAAATTCAATTTATTGGAAATGTGAGAAGCGAATGCGTAATTATCAACCCTATTTGTGCCCTGAAAAACACAATACACCCAATGCATGTCGTAATCCATGTATAAACAACATAATGAATACACAAAAATTATATTGACACACGATAGTGCAGATGCGCTGATACAGTGCCAACGATGCATGCGCATCACACAACAGGTATTGCTTTACAGACGTTCTCGTTTTGATTAAAACGTAAAAACCAACAACGGTCGATCTCGAACTTAAGCAGTTTCCACTTTGTTGGTGCATTGTTGCGAGATGCTTCGTTGCTGTAGCTCTTGTGTTTTGATGATTTAATAAATTGACCATTCTAAAGTAGAAGCTGGGTATGAATAAGCCAACACAACACTGGGGTATTGACAACGACTATGCAGTCCTTAACGATGTTTTGCTCGGAGTGCCTGAATACTACAAGTGGGTAGAAGCAGGCCCGCTCATTGCGCGTACACTTAATAATGCAGAGAAAACCGGTGTTAAGTTCGACCTACAAACTGCCATGGCGCAGCATTCAGAAATGGTGGCGATTTACGAACAGAACAATGTGAGGTGCCATTACCTCGCATCGGACCCCGTATTGCACCGTAATTTTTTCGCTCGAGATAGTTCAGCGATGACACCCTGGGGAGCACTAATCTGCCATATGCAACTTAAAGTTCGACGAGCAGACTATGTAACCGCCATTCAGTTTTATCAAAAAAATGATATCCCGATATGGCAATTTGCAACTGCTGGGCATTTTGAGGGCGGTGACTTTGTTATTCTGGAACCGGGTAAAGTTCTGATTGGGTATTGTGGTGAACGCTCAGAAAAAGCAGGGTCGGAGCAAGTCGCTGAATTTGTGCGAGCTGAAGGCTGGGAGGCTGTTACTGCTCCAATTAGTCGAGAGTTCGTGCATATGGACGGGTTGGTTGTGCCGCTCGACGATAAACTGCTTGTCGCCTGTCTCGACGCACTGGAACCGTGGCTTGTAAAACAACTAACAGATTGGGGGTTTTCGTTTGTTGATGTTCCCTATCGTGAAGCTAAAAACCTTGGTGTTAATCTGGTTGCGCTAGGCAATAGAAAAGTGTTGTCTATGAAAGGCGCCACGGAACTCAATTCCAACATGCGCGCGTTGGGCTATGAAGTGTATGACCCAGATATGTCCATGTTTACATTAGGCGGCGGTGGTGTTCATTGTTTATGCCAAGCGCTACACCGCGACAACGTCTCTGATAAAACGGTTTAATGCAGTTGCAACAAAAAAGAGCGAAACGCAGATGCGACACGAATCTAACACGCCATGCTAGCAATGCCGACTAGGCGCTGAGTGGAACACCTTCTACAGTGATACGGTGCATAAGCCTTCTCTGCCCCGGATAATCATTCAGTGCCTTATGCCACGTAGCACGGTTGTCCCAGAAGGCGACCGACCCTTCTGACCATTGGAATCGATGTTGAAATTCTGTTTTTTGACAATGTTGATACAAGGTGGACAGTAAATCCGCACTCTCTTGCTCATCGAGCTCATTAATACGCAGCGTAAAGTTCGGGTTCACATACAACGCACGCTTTGTACTGATAGGGTGTCTGATTACAACTGGATGAACAGCATCTTGTGTCGCTGCTGTCGTATTACCTAAGCGACCAATCAGATCTTTATCAGCTTCACCCTCGTAAGCCGACGGTCCGAACACATGCCGACTTGAATGAGTGGCAGTAAGCGTTTGCAGTTTCTCTTTCAATGCGTCTGAAAGCGCATCGTAGGCTGCAAACATACTGGCAAACAGCGTATCGCCACCCGTTCTTGGTAAATGCTGCGCCACCAGAATAGAACCCAAGGCCGGAATGCGATCGTAACTGTGATCGGTATGCCAGGTCTCGCCAATGTTATTGACTTGATCTGCCTCTTTCCGAACTTCGGCAATTTCAGGATGGTCAGTAACCGGATTAAAAAATCGATTGATATTAATTTTACCAAAACTCTGTGCCAGCTCAATGTGTTGCTCCGGGCTGACGCTCTGGTTCCGGAAGAACAATACGCCAAACTCGCCAAGTGCACGCTTTAGCAATTGAGCATCATCCGGTGTCAAGGCACTTAGATTGATGTTTGAGACATAGGCACCAACACCTTCTGCAGGATTAACTGAAACCATATGGACACCTTAAGACTCCTACTGGATCTTAACTAGTGTAAAGGTTTGTACTGTTAAAATTCAAGTTTCATCCAGTGTCTCTAGATGAAGGCGTTAGTTCAACCCAAGATTTCTTTCTACACAACCGTTCAAGCACAACCGTTCGAGCACAACCGTTCAACTACGATCGTTCCACCACAACCATTACACTGTAACTGCCCCACAGAAACTACTCCAAACCAGTGGTGCTACTGCAAAACGCTAAAAAAACGTTCGAATCGCGGTTTATAAGAATCGAGTAAATTTAATGAGAGTAGTACGTGAGTCGCTTTTCCTCTTATTTCATGGCGCGGAAATGCTCCATAGTAACGCGAGTCTGCACTGTTGCCACGGTTGTCGCCAAGTAAAAAATAGTGGTTATCAGGAACCACAACATGTTGGCCTCGGTGAAGATTAGTGTACGTTTCATCGTAGGAAAGTAATTTTGGCGTATTAACGTGTATTGTATGAAGTGGGGAACCCTCTATCTGCTCTAAACCATACGCGCCTGGCTCACGATCAACGGGCCTGATAGTTTGCACGCTTTGTATGGGAAGTAACTCATAATCAGCGGCCACCCCATTCACAATGAGCTGGTCTCCAACAATGGAGATAGAATCTCCCGGCAAACCAATTAAACGTTTTATAAGCCTCTTATCGGCAGATGCTGAATTCAGAATGACAATATCACCCCGCTGAGGCTCACCCAGACTCGCCAGCTTTACATCGGTAAAAGGAAATTTCAGGTCATAGGCGAGTTTGTTATGCCAGATGACATCTCCTTCTAAAATCGTTGGCTTCATAGAGCCTGTTGGCACAGGATGCCAATCTGCAATAGCCCCGCGAAAGGTGGCCAAAAATACGATAAACAGTATCAGGGAGCTATTGTTTCGGATTAATTGCTTAAGGCGTCGCATGCGCATCTCTTAGGTTGACTAAAATTTGTCGACTATCATTTTAAACACATAACAATAAATACAGTAGATCTACCTGTCATGAATTTCAAATGCGAGTGTCGCAGATGTAATAAATCCACCGAACCCAAATAGCTGCACCGTGGCTATATGTCGCCCGGGAGGTAATTTACTGGCATCGTAGTCCCATATCATGGGTACGAAACCCTGCTCCTCCTCAGACTGAAATTCATAGTTTATATAAAACCCGGTTTCATAAAACGCACTATCGAGTACCCAGCGATCATCCTTAGGAACATCTATTTTAAATTGGACACGCTCTTTTACCACAGGCAAACCTGTACGCGATACGGGTAACTCCTCTGCTAATGAAATGGTCACGCTGGGGTGAAAGCTTCGCGGCAACGAATAGTCGCGCGACAACCTTATTCCGTCTCGTTGAAGTTTAAGCTTTGCCAGATTGAAATCTGGTTCAGGCCATGATTTTAATTTGCGGTACTCCCGGTAATTCAGTTCATCATTGCCAGAAGAAATAAATGCAAATTCTGGCAATTGATACGCCATGACAACAAACCATTTATCATCGCGCGTAGAAAACTCTTCTATACCATTTGCGTCAAAACCGTCCCAACGAACCACCACCTTCCCTGCCCCTACCGGCTCCCATCGCCTTAGCACACGCATCATCGGACCATCATTAATGCCAGTGCGGATCAGCACTCGAGCCGGGAATGGAACATCAAACGAGAGTTCAGTGTTTGCTCTGGCAGTCCACTGTATGTCAGGTATAATTTCTCCACCGGAATAACGCCTTGAATCATCAACCGTTGTGATTCCAGAAGAATCTGTTACGGATAACACAGGCAGCCAAACTTCATCTGGCACTAACTGACCATCGTCATCATTGCCATCCCAACTTACGCTATGAATTCCTTGCGAGTATTTTTTATCGGCCAGTAAGGTCCTTACAACCTCACCATCAGGGCCGTGAATGTTCAACGTTACTAACGAGTCTTCTAAAACGCTGAATCGTATAGTGGCTATTTGTCCAGATTGCGGTGAAAACTCTGAATGTTTATGCCATAACAGACCAACTTGCTTCTCGGCATTCATTGGAACACGTTCCAAAAAGACTATTTCAGTGCTTAGGTTGTTATCAGTTAGATGTGCCCGAGTGGGTTCAGCCGTGTTTGATGCATCTTGTGAATGGACTTGAACTGACACCAACAAAATAAGCAAAAACAGAACAATAACCTGCACTTCAGTGAGCCTGTGCCGGGTGATTAACTTCATCTTCAATAAAATAGTACTACCGATTCCATTAAAACTGTTCATTGTCGAACCTCCAGATTTCTGAAATCTATTAGTTCTGAATTTGTAGCAAGTGGTACCGCATCGCCAGATTGGAGTAGCATGAGTTTTGTCGATGCTCTTGTTTTTCGTATGAAATACACGTTGTTATTTGCATCGGTAAAAGGCTCACTATCTCGTGCTTTTTCAAATGTAAGTTGCTCTGGTGTGGCACCTACCTCTGGACGCATGCGCCAAATGTGAAAATAACCATCTGGTGCATTGGATGAGAAATACAACCAATTGTCGGCACTTAGATGCGGTTGATTTGATACATGATTCAACAGTGTAAGCTGATATTGCCTAGCTGTACTGGCTTCACGCCGCCACAGCTCCCAAATCATGCCTTCGCAATCATCAACACAAATGGCCGTTGAATAGTACAGATGTTCGTTGTCGCGAGTATAAGGTTCAAATTGTGCTGTGCGTTTTCGTACGATATAACGTTTATTAAGATCGCTCATGGATATGCTGACTATTTCTGTACGCCTACTCTTGCCGCCAGGCAATTGGACGATGTACAACGCTTCGCCAGATAGTGAAAAAAATGGCTGCGCATAGCGAAGATCGTCATCGCTGTTACTGAGTTTCGTTTTTTCGCCAGTTTCTGTATCGAATAAATAGAGATGATTGTCTGAACCAATATAGGCAATTTTTTGGCTTTTTGAGTGAAAACTGAAGCTTCGAGGATT
>CAKZUP010000198.1 GCA_937922945.1 uncultured Granulosicoccaceae bacterium | reverse complement strand
TGTTATGCCGCTGGATGTTACGCATAAAGTACTCACCAGTAAGGTGCGTGTAGACGCATTTCGTGCATTAAATACACCGGTTGCCAATGCGTGTGTCGGTTGGCTGGATTTCTTTGAACGCTTTGATGAAAAGAAGTACGGTACCGATGGCGGTCCATTGCACGACCCGAATGTCATTGCGTATCTTTTAAGGCCAGATTTATACGAAGGCAGGCACATCAATGTAGACATAGAAACGCAGTCTGAGCTGACGCTTGGAATGACGGTAGCGGATTATTGGCGTGTTACCGACAAACCCAGAAATGCGCTCTGGATGACAAAAGTTGATGCCGATGGCTTTTTCAACTTGCTGCTTGAGCGTATCGCGCTGTTGAAGTAAAAACACCGTTCCTATAGGGTGGTTATATCAAGAACTTACCTGCCTATTCCAGTAGCCAGAACCTATGGACCTTTTCTCCTCAAAAATACGGCGCGCATTTGCAGTCGATGAGTATTGGCGATTGTATGATCATTACGCTCACGGCACCTTGCAATCCCTCAAAGCGCCCGATACCGACTCAATAAACTACCGGTTGGCCGAATTAGCCTGCGCCGAAGATAAACTGGGCTTTGTGTTCGATGCAGAAAAGCTCTGGTTAAGTGAACTGTCCACATCAGCATCTAATCGCTCCTATGCAGATTGGTTGTTGTTGAAGATGACAGAGTATGTGTTCGCTAATCGGTTGATATGGGGCGTTTATAGCCATAACCATGACCTTGCAGGCCAGTTCCATGATGTCTGGAGCGCGGAATTAAAACGAATTCCAGATTGGGCTGGTACGCAGCCCGAGTTGCAGCATAGCTCGCAAACTGAGTCGCTCGCTGAATCAGGTAGCGGGGGTAAAGCCAGTCATATCGAACTGCCCGTTAACGATTTACTTGTTGAACTCAACCTATACGGTGAACGTTATTCCCCAAGCTCGGTTCATTTAGTACACGCGTTTAAACATCTGTCTAACTTACATTACCATCTCATAGAAAACCAGCAACACATGTGGCTGCGTCTATCCGAGGTCTGTATCTGTTCTGTGTCTGTGGTTTTTTCGAATACTGCGTCTCAGTGGCTTCTTCAATATCAGAATGAGTATGGCAGTGGTGATGAGCTGTTGTTGGACGAACGAAAATTGATAAAGCCTGCTACAACACCGCAAGATGTCATTCGTCATGCGTACTTAGCCAAACAGTTTAGCAATTGGAAACCCTCAGAGAGAGGAAAGAACTCACCTGTGCCAGATCGTATTGTTCACGCGCACAGAGGACAACTTGGCGATCCTCTGGTTACCGAGCAACTGGGTAGACGTGCCCACTATAGTTATTTAAGTGATCCAGATAGTAGGTGCACCTGCGGCGAGCCCTCGAACTTTTATCTTCAGTTTCAGTGGGGAAGTGTTGAAGGCTTTATTGAATACCAAGTTGGCGATAAGATTCGCTGGCAGGGTCGCACATTCGGGTACAAGGAACTGGATAGAGTCTATGTGAAGGCATCATCAGACTCCACATGCGTTCATTGTGGTCACTCCGAAAAAGACGTGTTCATTGAAATAGTCAACAATCGTGTTGTTGGCCTTAAACCAGATGTACTCACATCGGTACAACACTGCTTTCAAGGACCGTTCGTTACAGATGATCTTATTGCCTGGGAAGATTATCAAAAACAATGGATAGACGAAGCATGGAGCCAGTTGATCGCGGACACCAACGTTACTGAAATTAGGCAGTGCGGCGCGATTCAATGGCCTGCATTTAGTGAGTCGGCAAAAAACGAGTCTATTCAGTATTTGTATTTATTATCCAAGTATCGCGCAGTGGTTTCCCCGGAACTCTTTAGCAGAAGTTTTCAACACTTTTTTAAGCTGCGATTCAATCGCATTGGAAACATAACGCAGAAAACGCGCATTGAGTCTTGTGCCATTTTGCATTGTGACTATCAGGGTGAGCCTTGTCTGATTAAGTTTTACTGGGGTAATCTATGGGATTTTCCTGAGTATGAGCTTGGTAACTCTATTCAATGGAGTGAGTTCTCCGTTGGGGATAAGGCCATGGAAGACATTGTTTATGCACAAGGTTTTATTGATGGTGCGCATCATATTCCAGTGCTGATACACATCAAAAATAATCAGATAGCGGGTATACACTTTCATGTCGATTACTCAGTTGGCGAGAAAAACGCTTATCACTATTACAAGAATAACGCGTATGTTTTTTATTCAGACCAGTGGCTTCCATGGTTAAACATGCCCGGAAGAAATTATATCCGCTCATTCAGGGTCGAAAGGCCAGAAGAAAGAAGGCCCAACGAATCAGGAGCAGCGCTTGCAACCGACTTTCGGTTTATTGCAGGTTATCAGCCGTCTGAGGCCTACCTTAATGCTTTAAGCTAGAGCCGATAATGAGAAGAAGCGCTACGATTCAATTGTCGGTAGAGCTTAAAAAATTAATAACCAGGCCATTCAATTCTTTATATTTTGAGCGTAAAGTCATCATGAAAAAAAATGTGGTAGTAACAGGCGGCACGCGCGGCATTGGCGCAGCAGTATCGCAGGTACTTTTTGCGGCGGGTTGGCAGGTTATAGCGGCCAGTAATTCAAATGCAGAAATAGACGCGTTTGAGGGCCACGCCGATATCGAACGCAGGGTTCTCGATGTAACTGATGACGCATCAGTCAGTAACTTGTTCGATGGCTTAACCGGGCTAGATGCATTAGTAAACTGTGCGGGTATATTACGACGTGGCGACGAATACGATTTAGCCGTATTTCAGCAAGTGTTGAACGTAAATTTAGTCGGTACTATGCGCTGTTGCATGGCTGCCCACTCCAAACTGCGTGATAGTCATGGCGCCATTGTTAACACAGCCTCCATGCTCAGTACGTTTGGTGGCCCGTTGGTGCCTGCATACTCAGCATCGAAAGGCGGGGTTGCGCAGTTAACGAAATCGCTTGCAGGAAAGTGGGCTGAAGACAATATCAGAGTCAATGCCGTTGCACCGGGCTGGATCGAGACCGAAATGACGCAAGGACTACGCGATGCCCCAGAGCGCAGTGATGCCATCCTTAGTCGTACACCCATGAAGCGCTGGGGAAAAGCGGAAGAGGTCGGCAACGTGGTTAAATGGTTATTATCCTCAGATGCAAGCTTTGTTACAGGATCCATTTACCCTGTCGATGGTGGGTATAAGGCTCTTTGACTGTTATCGTGAGCAAAAACATCAGATAATATTCTGATGACTGATATTAATCCCTAGAAATGCCAAATAGAAAACGAGGCGCTGCGCTTGCATGATTCTGGATGCGGTTTTATCAAGGTAGATGACAAACTTCATCCTAGAGTGTATGACGCCATACTAAATGCATCTTGTAAGCTCGAATTTCCCGTCACGGAGCATGTTTCAAAAGCAATTGCTATTATGTTTTTTCAACGATCGGGTTTTAAACGAAGGCCACGACCTCTGACAATCTCGAGAACTGGATCGCCATGTTCAATGGCATGCAGTCGTCGGCGCAGCCGTTTAATCAGTGAATCCACAGCGTCGTTGGAGATACCGTTGTCTTTTTTCTCAGACCAGATATGCGAAACGATTTCATCCTTTGACACAAATTTACCGTCAGCATCTACAACAAGCTGAAGCAGCATCATCTGCCCTTTTGACAAGGGCGGTACCAGTTTCTCAGCGTCGATCCAGACATCGAGTGTGAGCGGGTCGACCCATAGTCCTGAGAGTTTTCCCAGCTTTCGTGTCAGTGGTGTCGCATGAGGGTCGTTGTAACAAAGCTCTATAACGCCTGCAAGTACGATGACATCGCCATGCGTAAGATGATAGGGCTCCTGTTTGAGGTACGTCCCGTTAACGGCTGTGCCATTCTTGCTGTTCAGATCCTGTATCGTACACATCATTCCATGATGAACAGACACCTGCGCATGACATCTGGACAACGAGGGTAAAGCAATGGTGATATCAGCGTCCTGACGCCCGATGATCAGCGTTCGTGTCACCGGCCAGAACTGTTCCTCGCCACAGGTTGTGCCATCAGAAATATAAAGAGAAGGATGGGTATTAGATAGATGCGTCGTCACCCGGGTCTCCTTTAGATTAGTTACAACTGTGGCCTGCTACTGAAAAGCGGATGTTATCAGCGTATACGATGCCTGCTGACGCATCCTTGTAGAGCGTGGGTACCGCATAGTGCGCATTGACAGGGGCAATGGCATTGGATAATTCAAACGTACCGTCGAAGAGTCGCTCCACACTTTGTTTTATCTCTTCACCCTCCATAGTCTGCCAGTTCTCATCGAGCCAGAGAATGGTCAGTTCTGCTTTGTGCACATAGTCTCTGAACATCAAGTCGACTCGAAACGAATACTGCTGACCACCAGCGATTTCCAGAATGACACCGTACACTCCATATTGATCAGTGTTTCCCAGTTGTAGGACGGGGGATGATTCTGCATCGGGATGATCGACCCGAACTGCAAGGTCTGTGTATTGGGCGTCTCGATAGAAGTTATCATCAAGCTCGTCATCGAACGTTGCGTTTGCAAATAGATTGCAGGGTGTTTCAATGAGCTGTTTTTTGGTATCCGTTGCAGACGCTGCGGAAAGAGCATTGTCGCCTGTTGTGCTGATAGATGCCAATGCCGGTTCAATGCTTTTCTCATGTCTCCACCACAGGTTACTCACTATCAGAACACCGACAACAAGCCCCAACATAATGCTCGGGGTTTTGAGTCGCGAGGATGACGGCGTGTCGGGACTGGGTGCAACGACTGATGTCGCGTTAGAAAGTGCATCATGAAAACTCTCGATACTATCGAAGCGTCGATCAGGTGATTTTTGCAGCGCGGTGCTGAACGCTTGATTCATCGACGCCGATAGACTCGGTCGCAGCTCTTGTATCGGCGCAGGTTGGGAGTACAGCTGATGGTGTAACACTGTCGCAGCGTTCGTTTCATGCTCTGGATACGGTCCTTGACCAGTTAACATTTCGTAAGCAACTAAGGCGAGGGCATACTGGTCACTACTTGCCGAAGGTCTGTCTCCTGAAATCAGTTCCGGCGCCAGATAACGCGGTGTACCGGCCAGCTCGGTTGTCACCGTTGCCGGCTGATCATCTCTGGCCCTCCCGATTCCAAAATCGATGATGTGTGCCTGATGTTCTGGTGTAATGAGAATATTGTTGGGATTGATATCGCCATGAGTCACTCCATGTGCATGTGCGTGAGTCAAAGCACCGGCTATCGGCTCAATGAGTAACAGTGCCAGGTCGAGGTTCATCCAAGGTTTCTGAGACTCAACATGTTGATCGAGCATCTGCCGCAGCGATATGCCGTCAATCCACTCAGTAGCAAGATACGGCATGCTTCCGATTTCTCCAACATCAACGAATTTTGCGATGTTTGTGTGATGCAAACGGCTCAGGACTTGAGCTTCACGTTGAATGTACATAGGGTCGCTACCCGGATTCAATAGCTTGAGCGCGACGTTCCTATCCGTTACCTTGTGCTGTGCCTTGTACACAGTCGCAGTACCGCCGCACGCCTTCAGATCAAGCAGTTTGAAACCTGCCGTGTCGGCTTGTTGTTTAGTCAGCAAGTACATTATCTGGAAAGTTGTTTGCGATACCGCCACAGCATTTTAATTACGATGTGAGCAAATTTATCATAACGCCCGGACTTTGACCGGAAAGCGACCTGTTGGCGACCTGAACGAGGCCATGGAATCATTAATAGTTGTGCTCGTACCGTTTTGGTGTACGTCAAGATAGGATTATTTCATGATGCGCTTCAATACTACCGCTCCAGACAGAACACTAAGTTCCATGTCTGTGTGTTTTACCGTGATGGTGTTTCTATGCGTGACAGTTCGAGATGCCAACAGTGCTGACAGATGGGCGCTGATAGAGCGTTTTTCGGGAAATCCATCATCCCCATCGCAAGCACTGTTGCCAGAGAATTTCGACTATGTCGTGACTCATCGTACCGAGCCAAAGGAGCAATTCTCAAAACTCTATGCACCTTACCCTGCAGATCATGACGAGAACTGCGCAGGACCGGACCCCGCCATTGTGCCGACACGCCAGCACCAGGTCTACACAACGCAGACATCGAACGGCCAAAATCCTGACCAGAGTTTTTACATATGCAAGCACCATATGATGTCCTCTATGGGTGAGGTTGGTCCTTACTCGGTGAGTGCATTCTGGCCTCGTCAAGAGTTTGATTTTTCTGATGGCGGCACCCTACAGTTTGATGTCAACGTTAATGAAGGACATTCGCAGAGGCACTGGTGGGAGATCATGATTGTTCCCAGGGAGCAATTGAAAGTGGGTGCCGGCCCGGTCGATTCAGCCATTGACGAGACCTATCCTGCTGATCGTATTGTTATGGATTTTCGTCACCTGGTCAGACAGATAAAAGTGGGTACAGGCGCGCTTGCGCCCGACGGATGGCTCGTCAAAGAGCGTGAGTTTGCGAAATACGATTGGGCCTATTGGGGGGCGTTGCACCCTGATGATCCGGCGCTGAGTGATCGAAGAATTCGTCGTACAATGCGTATCTCTCTGCGCGACACGCGAATTATCTGGAGAATTCGCACCGACGACGGTGCTTGGGATAGCTTTTCGGTTCCGGTTCCAGGTGGACTGCCTTTCGACCGTGGTCTTGTGGTTTTCAAAACACACGCTTATACACCTTATAAGCAGAACAATTACGACACTTACACCTTTCACTGGGACAACATTGTGTTTGATGGCCCTGTGGTTGGAAAGTACCATGCAGACTATGCGGACGATGTTGTCTACTTGCAGCGCGATGGTCATCG
>CAKZUP010000197.1 GCA_937922945.1 uncultured Granulosicoccaceae bacterium | reverse complement strand
ATTTATCAGCCCAAAGAGCCGCCGTGGAAAATGAGGATGGTTCGGATACTGAACGCAATTCGGTATCGTTTGGTGTGAACTATCAACGAGACAATACGCGATTAAATTCCAAGTTCGAATACAGATGGGACGAAGGAGTTGCGCTGGATAAACGTCAATGGGTTGTGACCAATCGATTTGAATACCGAAAAACCCCGTCGTTTCGCTGGCAGGGAAAACTCAACGCATCGGTTACCGATGACCGCTTAGCTGAGGATGATGCACGATTTGTCGAGGCTGGCATCGGGTTTGCGTATCGGCCCGTTAAGCATGACCGGTTGAATATGCTGGGTCGATTAACCTATTTGAACGACCTGCAACCCTTGTCACAAAGCACGCAATCCGACCAACGTTCATTGGTAACCAGTATTGAGGGCCTGTACGACCTGACGCGAAGTTGGAGTGTGGGGGGAAAGCTTGCCCACCGTACCAGCGAAATCCGGCTGCAGCGAAATGTTGGGCAATGGATTGATAATGACGCAAGTCTTGCCTCTGCGCGTGTGCGCTATAGAGCACGCTTTGGCATCGATGCATCCGCGGCCTATCATTGGCTGCACTCCGGTGCGAGCAATGGAACACAGCATGGCGCGTTACTGACGCTTGGTAGACGTGTAGGCGATCATTTAACGTTCTCTGTAGGCTATAACTTCACAAGCTTCGACGACAACCTCACGAACGATAGTTACGATGTTAAAGGTTGGTTCGTTAATTTAATTGGTACGTATTAAACAAAGAAAATCAGTGTTAATAATATAACGGCCGTGTTTTCCCAAAGCACTAACAACGTTCTCATTAGCCATTAATAGTTAACCTCCAGTAGTGAACCTCTAGTAGTTAACCCTAAATCGCGCAGCTGGATTTCCTTACGATCAGCTCTGTTTCAATTAGCCGGCTGGTGAAATCGCTGTTACTGCCATTTTCACTCATATCCACCAACGCATCGGCGGCCACCTTGCCTATGCGTCTGGCAGGTAAGCGCACTGTTGTCAGTGCGGGCACAATATCAGCAGAGCCAGCAAAATCGCCTATACCAACCACAGACAAATCTTGTGGTAAATCTAATGATAGTTCCTGTGCAGCGTAAATAACGCCATGCGCAATAACATCGTTGCCGCATACCACAGCGCTGGGTTTATCTTCGTTTAATATTTCCAATGTGGTGGCTTTGGATTCGGCAATATTGTAAGAGCAGGTGAGTTGCCGGTGGGCGGGTACATTGAGTCCAGCTTCGCGCATGGCATCTATGGCGCCTTTTTGCCGATCGGCAGCGCGATCATTACTGTTCGTTTCGGGAAAGAGAAAAGCAATATCGGTATGGCCTTGTTCGATTAAATGCTGAGTAACCTTTTTTGCAGCTAGCTGATTATCAGCCCCAACAAACGGAATGGCTGCGTCGGGTTGATAACCCCACAAAGCAACAACCGGCACTGAGCGCACCTGCAGCATGTCAATGGCACTGTTTAAATGATGTTGTCCCACCAGCGCGATACCGTCGATTTTGCGCTCCAGCAGCGTTCGGATAATGGACACTTCCAGCGTTAAATCATAGTTGTGGCTTGCGACCAGCATCGTTCGATCGTGAAGTAATAATTGTGCAGAGAATGCAGCGATAAGCTCACTGAAAATAGCGTTATTGATCGTTGGTACCACCAAGCCAATTGTGCCTGAGAATCGATTGTGCATGGCACCGGCCATACGGTTTCGAATGTAGCCTAATTCGGTGGCCGCCGCGTGTATGCGCCTTTTAGCATCAGCGCTGACAACATCTGGTGAATTGAAAAAGCGTGACACGGTCGCTGGGGACACGCCAGCACGGTTGGCCACGTCAATCATTCCTGGGGCACCACTTCTTGTGCGTGTTGGCCTTTTCATCAAAATAAGGTACCAGAAATGAAAACGTTTGCATTTTTATTTTCATACCGTATCCTAATGCAAAGGTATTAAATATTTAGACGAGCGCTGGTATGGAGTTTCTGCAGTACTTTGGTGGTGTGTTCGAGCCGCTGTCTTTTGCATTACTGGTGTTCGGAACCATTGGCGGTCTTATCCTCGGTGCGACTCCCGGGCTATCACCGACCATGGCGGTAGCATTGCTCATACCGTTTACGTTTCAGTTGCAGCCAACCCAAGGGCTTATCCTGTTAGGTGCGGCCTACACGGCAACCGTTGCTGGTGGTGCGGTAAGCGCTATTTTGCTAAAAATTCCCGGCGCACCGGCCAACATTGCAACAGCGCTCGATGGCCATGAAATGGCCAAAGCAGGTCAGGGCGCGAAGGCCTTACACGTCTCGTTTCTGGCCTCTGGTGTCGGAGGCATAATTGGCGTATTCCTATTAATATTCTTAACCCCAGTATTAGCCAAGTGGGCTTTGGCCTTTGGCCCATCGCATCTTTTCTGGATGGCGATACTGGGCGTGACTATTATTGGCTCTCTGGATTCCAAGTCGTTTGTTAAAGGCTTATTGTCGGGTTGTCTCGGTTTCTGGTTGTCAATGATCGGGTACGACGATATTCAGGGCGCTCAAAGATTTATATTCACCGATGCATTAACCGGTGGCGTTAATGTTATTACTGCACTAATCGGTATATTCGCTATTCCTCAAGTCATCGATATGTTTGCAAAAGGGCGGCAGCCCATGAGTGTATCGGCCATCACGATTGAAAAGCAGTCGCTGGGTGATTCGTTAAAGTTGCTATTTCAGAACATCAAAGCACTCTCCATCGGCACGGTCATCGGCTCCATTGTGGGTTTAATTCCAGGTGTCGGTGGTCAGATTGCCGGCTTGGTGTCTTACGATCAGAGTAAGAAATTTTCCAAACATAGGGAAAAATACGGAACCGGTCACCCAGAAGGGGTTATCGCTGCGGAATCGGCGAATAATGCCATGGTTGGCCCGTCTCTGGTGCCTTTGTTAACGCTATCCATTCCGGGCAGTCCAACTGCTGCTGTGTTACTGGGCGGCCTGCTAATCCATGGCATTTTCCCCGGGTCCGATCTTTTCGAAAATCATCCTCAAGTCGCCTGGACGTTCATTAACTCAATGCTAATAGGGCAGGTGCTGATGGTCATTTTTGGTATCTGGATAGCTGGGTATGCCGCTCGCGTTGCGCAGGTGCCAACCGCGATAATGGCATCCTGCGTCACTGTTCTTGCCGTTTTTGGTGCCTATTCGGTACAGCAGTCCATGGGAGACGTCTACATTATGGCGACGTTGGGTATCGCCATGTTCTTCTTGGAAAAATTCGGGTTCTCGGCAGCGCCGTTGGTTTTGGGGTTGATCCTTGGGCCCATTGCCGAAAGTAATTTTATTCAAGGCAGCATGATTGCCAACGCTATGGACGGTCCGGCTGCGTACTTCCTTTTCGGACCACTAAACCTGTTTCTTATTGCGCTCGTTTTCGCATCAATCGCGTACAGCTTCTTAATGTCACGACGGCAGAGCGCAGTAAGCCTGTCTGAACCAAGCTCGGAAGTCGGGGGAGCGCAATGAACGTCACGCACAATACCTCTCGCGCACAACATGTCTTTCCAGCGCTGTGCGTTCTGCTTTTGTCTGCGACAGTGGCCTATTTGAGCTTCACTCGCGAACCGGCGGATGCTTTTTTATTCCCACGGCTTGTCTCAGTGGTTATGTTGGCGCTGGCGGTGTGGAATTTTATCCGAGCGGCAAAAGGATTGTCGAAAGTTGGCTCAGGTATTAGTTTGAGTGTGTTGGGCAGAATTCTACCGGGGCTCGTTGTGCTGTGCGTTTACGTCTTCTTTGCGGCTAAGTACCTTGGATTTTATCTCGCTTCATTCATCACGTTTTTTTTGTTGTTTAGTTTGTATGATCCTGCATCGCATACGAATGCGCGCAGTTGGATGAAACGGATCGGAGTATCCGTGTTTTTTATGCTGGTCATTTATGCCTTGTTCACGCTGTTACTAAAAGTTCAAACGCCGCGTGGTATCTATATGTGATAAGCGTTTGCTTATCGATAACTCTTGGAGAAAAAAATATGAAATTAAAAGTGTTTGGTGCGGCTATCGCATTATCTGTTCTGGCGTTAGGCAGCTCCGTTGCAAACGCTGCCGATTATCCGGAACGCCCAATTTCTGTGATGGTTTCCTATGGCGCCGGTGGTGCAACTGATTTTCAGGCTCGAATCGTAACCATGATGGCGGGTGGGGAAGATTTTCTCACTCAACCCATTGTTATCATCAATAAACCCGGTGCGGGTGGTCGAGTTGGCTGGAACTGGTTTGCAACCGAGGCCGAAAACGATGGCTATACGCTGGGTGCTTATAACATTCCCCACTTTGTTGCACAGTCTATTGAAGGTGGTGTCAAGTACAGCGCTGATAGCTTTGAACCCATAGCGAACTGGGGCTCCGACCCGGCGGTTGTGGTTGTAGGCAAAGACAGCGAATACAATACCATTGGTGAACTGGTGGATTTTGCAAAAGCCAATCCCGGAAAAGTCACGCTTTCAGGAGCAGGGCTCTACGTTGGCCATCACATCGCAGCACTGCAAATGGAAAAAGCGACAGGTGCGAAAATGGCTTACATCCCCACAAAAGGTGGTGGTGCTGCGGCCATGAAAGCCGTTATAGCTGGTGATGTTATCGCTGGAATCAACAATCTGTCTGATGCGTATCGTGCGCGCGAAGCCGGTAACGTAAAAATTCTGGCTGTGGCAGATCTTGAGCGTAATGAGCAGTTCCTTCCAGACGTACCGACGTTTATGGAAGCTGGCTACGAGGTCGATAACTCGTCGGTGAATTTCCGTGGTCTTATGGTTCCAAAAGGAACCGATCCTGCCATCATCGATATGCTTGCTGAGAAAGTGCCCGCCATGTTTGAACATGCTCGCGTAAAGAAGCAAATGGATGCGGGCGGTTCTCCGCTAAAAATTATGACTCGTGCCGAAGTCCAGAAAATGTGGGCTGATCGTGAGGTTTATCTAACCGAGTTGTTGGCTGGTTTGAAATAAAGTTTTGGTCGATACGGAAAACCGTGTTGAATGCGGGTTGGTTGTAATGACGATGTCAATGAGCGCTTTTCGTGCGTCATTGGCATCGTCCTGCACCAGATTGTATCCACACGATAATCCAACGCAATACATTTAACTCTTGGCGTTAAATTTTATTAACTTACTAATGCAATCCTATGGTTAATCCTCCAACCAGAGACGACTCCCCACTCAGCGAAGACGAACTGCAAATCGATGCCATGATTGCACGAGCGGCGGATGCGCAGCGGCGTTTTGAAAAAGGCGCTACGCAGCACCGTTACGATATGGCCGCTTTGGCTGCTGCGTGGGCGTTAATGGAGCCGGAACGGAACAAAGAACTTTCTACACTGGCGGTTGAATCCACCGGGCTGGGCAATATTGCCGATAAGATAAAAAAGAATCATCGTAAGATTCTTGGAACTCTACGCGACATAAAAGGGCAAGCCACCACCGGTGTTATAAACGATGATCGCACGGCCGGTATCACACAAATTGCGCGACCGATAGGCGTGGTTGGTGCGGTAGTGCCATCGACAAACCCTGCAGCTACTCCTACAAATAATGTGGTCAATGCGTTGAAGTGCGGCAACGCTATTGTGCTCTCGCCATCACCGGCGGGTGCAAAAGTATGCGAGAAACTCGTGGGCTATATGCACAATGAACTCACAAAGCTTGATTTGGATAAAGACCTTGTGCAGATGGTGCCTTTGCCTTCATCGAAAGTAAAAACCCAGCGTGTTATGGAAATGGTCGATCTTATTATAGTGACTGGAAGCCAGGATAATGTAAGGCGTGCCTATTCCAGTGGTACACCGGCTATTGGTGTCGGGGCTGGTAACGCAACGGTTATTGTCGATGAATCTGCCGATCTTGCCGCTGCCGCGCAAAAAATTGCGGCATCCAAGACATTCGACAATGCAACATCGTGTTCTTCTGAGAACGTGCTAATCGTACTCGATGCGGTAAAGGATGCATTTGTCACTGAATTACATAAAGCCGGTGGTCGTATTCTTAACGAGGCTGACGCCACTACGTTAAAAACAGCGCTGTTTCAAAACGGTAAGTTGAACAGACAAATGATTGCCAAGGACATTGGTCCGTTTTTACACGCGGCGGGTGTCAGCGTTGAAGAGCCTGAGAGTGCGCGCTTTGTCGTACTGCCATCGACGGGAATCGGTGCTGACTACCCTGAATCGGGGGAGAAGCTTTCATTGGCGCTCGCTATGTACTCTGCGGAAGATTTTAATCACGCCACACAGATTGCTCAGGAGATTTTAGCGCACCAGGGCGCAGGGCATTCTATTGGGCTGCACAGTACTGAAGACTCGCGAGCGTTGCATTTGGGTTCGGCAATGCCAACCTGTCGGGTAATCGTGAATCAGGCGCATTGTTTTGCTACTGGTGGTTCCTTTGATAACGCTTTACCGTTTTCACTGTCTATGGGCTGTGGCAGCTGGGGAGGTAATTCGATTGACGACAACCTGAATTACAAGCATTTTATGAACATCACACAAGTTGTGCGACCCATCGAACCCAATGAACCCTCAGCTGAATCTATTTTTGAACACTACTGGGCTGCTGTCGGAAAGTGAATTTACGTAGTCTTATCGATGAGCGTGCTGAGAAACAAGCGTCAAACAGCTTTATCATAGACGCAGCTACCAAACGCACCTATACCTATGCACAAACCAGGTCTATTGTTAGCGCTATTGCTGATGGTATTCGTGAAAGGGGGATTGAGCCAGGAGAGAGCGTAGCGTTTGCCATGAATAATTCCGCTGCGTGTGCGTTAACTGTGCTCGGGATAATGTATGGCGGGTACCGAGCAACGGCGATTAATCTGGTGTCGGGAAGCCGCACCATTGCCTATGTTCTGGAACATTCTGAAGCGCGCTTGATTTTAACCGAGCCAGTACAACATACGTTGCTCAACGAGATATTTTCGTTAAGAAAATCTGATGCTCCATTATTGACTGAGCTACCGGTTTGGGATCTAGACGACACTGCTATCGATGCGTTTCTTGAGGAATTGTCCAAGCAACCAGACCGTCAGCAACCAGACGTTCAGCAATCTGTTGAGATTGCACCGGTAGACGATGCGCTTCTTATGTATACCTCGGGTACAACTGGTACACCAAAAGGTGTGCAGTTAAGTCATTCAAATTTACTCGGTGGCGGTAACAATACCTGTTTGGCCCATGAGTTAACATCGGCTGATCGTGCAATGTGTGTATTGCCGCTTTATCACATCAATGGTTTAGTTGTTACGTTAATGGGGCCGTTGGTCTCTTGCGGTTCGGTGGTTATACCCGGTAAATTTTCTGCATCTGCGTTTTGGACCACTATCGATGCATTTAGCTGTACCTGGTTCAGCGTTGTACCAACGCAAATTTCCTACTTGCTGCATGCAGAGCCTAAAACCACTGATGCAGCTGCTGGGCATAAGAGCTTGCGCTTTGGTCGCTCGGCTTCCGCGCCGTTATCACCAGAAGTGCAGCAGAGCTTTGAAGATCGTTTTGGTGTGGCCATTGTTGAAACCATGGGGTTGACAGAAACTGCCGCACCCATCCTGTCGAACCCATTGCCGCCACAGGTAAGGAAAATCGGCTCTCCCGGTGTAGCCTTTGGTTGCGAGGTTATTATCGTAGACGCACAATTGAGCGAAGTATCACCGGGTATGGAAGGTGAAATACTGGTCCGTGGTGATAATGTTATGAAGGGTTATTATAAAAACCCTGATGCGTCCAGCGATGCTTTAACGCCAACTGGTTGGTTGCGAACTGGCGATCTTGGCAAAAAAGATGACGATGGTTATGTATTCGTCACGGGTCGTTTAAAGGAGCTGATCATAAAAGGTGGTGAGAACATTGCGCCAAGAGAAATAGACGAAGCGTTATACCGCCACCCATCAGTTATTGAAGCCGCTGCGTTTGCCTGCCCTTGTGACAACTACGGGCAACGAGTTGAGGCGGCAGTATCCGTTGATGCCGCTTCTGAACTCGATGAAAGTATCTTGCTCGAATTTTGTCAGGATTTTCTTGGAAAATTTAAAACGCCGGATAGAATTTATTTTCTCGATGAACTGCCCAAGGGGCCGTCGGGTAAGATTCAGAGAAGACGCTTAGTTGAGCTGTTTGCCAGCGGTTAGTTGAATGAGGAATGCTCGTTTGGAGAATATTGATTCGCGTTCATCAAGTCGGGGGCTGAAAAAGTACGTCCGCAAAGAAACCATGTCTCAAAAACACACCAAATGTTTGCCGTATTGGTGACAGGTCTTAAACAATTTGCCGTTATTTCTGATAGTGGACGCATTTCATCGAATGTTGGGGTGATAGGATGCGTTGAGATTTAACTCGATTTGTCTGGTATCACGTTAATGCAGAACACAACAGATTTTATTGCTGCCTGCAGTACGTGGCCTCGCACTGCAAATTCACTTCAGCGGATTAATCAATGTATCCAGGCCGTTGATGACTGGGATAGCGTTTTCAAATCTGTTCTACACCACCGCGTTGTGGCACTCGTGCATTCCGCCATCGAGCCGCATAAAGACGCTATACCTGAAAAATTTCGCTTGGAATTGAAAGAAAAAGCGCTGCTCGTGACGGTTCAATCGATGATGCAAGCGAAAGAAACGGTTCGTTTGCATGCGCAATTCATCGCAGCTGGAATAGACGCCGTTCAGTTTAAAGGCGCAAGCCTTGGTCAAATGGCCTATGGGTCGATCGCATTAAAATCGGCGTCGGATATCGATATTTACGTACCGCCTGTGCAGGCAATTTATGCGATTGAATTGATGGAGCAACAGGGCTATCGCTATAAACTGACCAGTAAAAAAATGCCGATGGCACTAAAAAAATCCTTAATGCAACTTAAAAAAGATGCGCCCATGTTGGATAAACGCGGACATCAGGTGGAATTGCACTGGAAGTTTAGTGGCTTTCCTGGGTTGTTAACCGAGCTTGAGAAAAGCTATAGCACTACTACGGTTGACATTGATCGTTTTGGCTCTGTCCAAACGATGGAGCGTATCGATTTGTTTACGTATCTGTGCGTGCATGGTGCTGTACACAATTGGCATAGACTTAAGTGGCTTGCAGATTTCAACGCGTTTATGAGCCACATGTCTATGGAGGAAAAAGTACAAGCCATGGACTATGCAGCCAAAAAGGGCGCAGGTGTTGCCGTATCCCAAGCCATGCAACTGTGTGCTATTTACTTCCATACGCCATTGCCTGAATTTGGCTGGCTTGATACCAAAGCATTGGTTTCAATATCGTGCAAGCGTATCGAGCAAAGTGCTAAGCCACAAACACGGCAGGGTAAATTCTTATCTTACGTTAAAAACTTTACCGTTCATTGGCGTTTGTTCAAACCCGCAAGTAAAGCTGTCGGGCTTCTGTACCCAAGACTGGTGTCAACTGTCGATATTATTCTGATTCCACTGCCCAGATTTCTTCACTGGGTTTATCCAGTAATACGTGTGCCGCTTTTTCTTATCAGGCGTGGTGCTGCGTTACTGAAGGCTCTAATTGGATAACTTGGTCAAACAGGCTTTGATCAAGCTCACGATGAGTGACGATAACAATCGTAGGCCTGTCTTTAAGTGAGTAAAGTGCGCGTAATATAGTCTCTTCCGACTCTCTATCCAGCGCAGCCGTAGCCTCATCCAGAATAAGCAATCCCGGATTGCGGATTAAAGCGCGTGCCAAACAGATTCGTTGGCGCTCACCACCGGATAAATTCTGACCTCGCTCTCCTGCGCGAGTTTGCAATCCATCGGGTAAGCGATCGATGATGGAATCTGCACCACAAACACGCAGTGCATGATCGATAAGTGTTTGAGAAGGGTTGGTCGTTGAACCTACCAGGTTGTTGTGCAACGATATATCAAGCAGAAATGGCTCCTGCGGTACGAATCCAATACCATTAGAGATAAAAGTCCAATCCGCCTCCGATGCCATTTTCTTTTCATCGAGTGTGATGTCTCCCTCGCTGGGTAATAGTAGCCCGGTCATTAAATCCAGCACGGTCGTTTTTCCGGCCCCCGACGGGCCCACCAATGCAACCAATTGCCCGGCCTGGATGTGGAAATTCAAATTGTCGATCTCAGTCTTGTGCGTACCTTGGTAGCTGAAAGCGACCTTGTTGAACGTCACAGAAATAGGCTTAACGGTTGAGTCACTCTTAGCAGCTGTTGAAACGGTGGTATTCGTGCTCTCCAGCTTGGAAGTGAATTCTGCAAGCGCTTCATAAGCAGGTAGCATGTTGGCCATGACTTGTGCACCGCTGAACAGACTGAACAGCGGACCGCTTATGCGCGAAAGAATAATCACAAAAGCAATTAATGACAGTGTCGGTACATCGAATACCAATAAGCCAATGGCTACCACGGCACACATCAATAGCGCTGTGATTATCTGTAAAGCAGCTTGTGACAAAGCTTTTTGACCGGCAAACCTTAATTTTTCCTTCCTTACCGATGCAACTTTGTTGTCAAACGCTTCTTCGTAAATGCTTTCATCTCTGTGAACTTTAATGAGTTTCAGCGCACCGGAGAACTGTGCCAAGGTCTCGTGCATTGCAGCACCGAGCAGGGTTTGGCGGCGTCCGGAGTGGCGTGATAGGCGCAGTACAAACGGTAGGCAGACAGAGGCGCCAAGTAATATCAAAATCACCACGGCTGTAAGCGCAGGTGAGATGGCGGCGGATACAATTAACTGAACAAGGATGAAAATGATGGCGACACTGCCACGCAATAGTTGATTCGAGCCGGCGGCTAAGCGAGATACGTCCTGTAGCAGAGCATGTTGGCCTTCATGCCGTCGCATGTCGAGCAATTGTGGCCATCGCGCTCTTGCCATGGTTTTAAACACACGCATGCGCCAACCGTCCACGAATCCGTGTGACAGATCGGCCAACACGATGGCTCGCCGCCATGCTAAATAGCTTCGCAGCAGCATCAAGACCAGAAATCCGATGAGAAAACTGATTATCTGACTACTGGTGGTGGTGAATCCAAGATGGTTTAACACGCTAAGCGGTGCTTTAGCCCAAGCAGAATTCGTGTCGCCAGTCGCAATTTGCAGAATCGGCAGCACGAATAAGAATCCAATGCCATCGGTTAACGCTCCTGCGAAGCTCAGAAACAGGCCATACAACCCATATCGGCCTGTTTGCGTCGCGAAGTCAGCGATAAAATGGCGGAAAGTTCGAAGCATTAAACTGGATTCTTAGTAGCGAGTTTTGTCTGAGATGACTAATTTGACGGAACTTTGATCACTTTAGCGCACGGTCGGTCTTGATTCTCCGAAAAAACAGCCAATTTCATGCTCATAACGTGTTCAAGTAGCGCTTTCTTTGTGCATTTTAGTTCGTTCGTATAATGTATCGCTAGTGGGTGACTTAGCTATACTTCTATCAGTACACTTGGGGGAAGATTTTGGTTGCCTTGGTGGAAAGCTGCATCCTTGTTGAACTGAGAACATCGTCTCATAACAGGTACGCTATTATTCTGTATATTGATCGATAGACCTTGAATATAATTAGTCTGTCAAACGGACCTTTGAATAGGGTCAGATTCCGACCAATTGAATACGGATTAAGATAAGTAAGGGAGAAGCAAAGAGAATGCTGCCATCGAAAGTCAACATTGCACCCGATATCCTTTTCCAGGAGCTCGGCTCCGAAACAGTGCTGCTTAATCTTGAAAACGAGCAATACTTTGAATTGAATGAAGTAGGTGGTCGATTTTGGGAGCTGCTGGTGGAGCATGGTTCAACCGATGCGGTTCTTGCACAGATGGAGCAGGAATATGATGCCTCTCCTGAGAGCCTGCGCGCTGATCTTAACGTATTATTAAATAATCTTGTCAAGTCAGGTCTGGTACAAACAGAATGATTCGTGCAGCCCGAACATTTTTAAAACTACCGTTTTCTGATATGAAAACAGTCTTATTTTTGGTCGGCCTCATTCCCATTGTCGAAGTGCTACTACTGAGCATCGGTTTCAAACGAACCGCATCACTCATCTGGAATCCAAAACAACGTTCTTCCCTTGCTGACAAAGAAACCGCTCGTCTACTTAAGAGGCATGCTCGCCTGATGAGAAAAGTGGTCCGGGTGTTGCCGTTTGGTCGATGTCTGGCTCAATCACTGGTGCTGGGAAGAGTATTACAATCAAAGGGCGTATCGGTTGCGTTAGTGTTCGGACAATCCAAAGCTGATCATAAGCTTGCAGCGCATGCGTGGCTTGAGTATCAGGGCAAACCAGTCAATGAATCTGCGGCAGTCGCGAAAAAGTACGTGCCGTTTCAAACTCCGGTGCTAACAACTGAAAGTTGACTTAAACAAAAAAGATTAGTTAAATCAAAACAACCAAAGCAGTATTTACGTACGCATTATTTACAAAGCAAACCAGGATAGAATTATGTCGATAGAAAAACCAGAGCAGGAGCTAACCGAAGGTACATCTGAACAGAATGTACTATCCAAAAAAGCCTACGTCTCTCCAACGTTCAACCATATCGAGAGCATCTCGACTTTGGTTGCAGGATTTGAAGGTGTAGGCGGGGATGGTGGGGCTTTCCAAGGCGATACTGCGGACTCATAAACCACAATAGTCACTAGTCACACGCGCTAGTTGTTTTTGGGGAGCATCTTATTGAGGCCATATGTGGAGGGGTCGCTTTGCGATCCAACCGACTCAACCCCGATGACGTCGATAAGATGTTCGATAGCTGGGCCGGACCTTGGTCAGTAAACTGGTCCAAGACTCGGTCGGCTTTCTTCGCTCAAACTAAGTTTGCTCAAACTAAGTTCGCTCAAGCTAAGTTCGCTCAAACTAAGTTCGCTCAAGATGGCCCCGCCGAAGTTCAAAAGCAGGAAGATCAATGCCCCTCAAGTCTGGATACGGCCGTATCTGCCTCAAGTATCTGCAACACTGAAGAAATTTTAGCCTGGCTTGGAGCAGATCATCGCACTGCTTGCGATGATGCGTCGCTCATCAATCATGTCTACAGACGTCGTGGTATCGATGGCTTACATCGCCTTGATGGCGATTTTGCAGCTGCCATCTGGGATGA
>CAKZUP010000196.1 GCA_937922945.1 uncultured Granulosicoccaceae bacterium | reverse complement strand
GTGCATTGCTATCCAGGCGGGGGGCTGAGCTCTTGTCCGATTTGTCTAATTTTTCTAATTGTTTTTCGCAAAAGCCAAGGATTTTGTTCAAGCCAAGCGTATCCCCCGGGCTAGCGTGTCCCCCATCGTCCAATGGACTGGAGGATTCTTCACGGCCGGGTTCTTTTGGCTCCAGCTTTCTTAAATTTCTAGCCTTCATACGCTATATGTTATCCAATACACGCGATGAACAGGATTGTTAAGAACAACCACTTACGTACAACAGCCAAGAATACTACGCTATATCTTGTGGTTCGAGGAATATATTAACACTAGTTGATAATTCGGACGAGCGCAATACTACGGTGTTACATGACAAGTTCAAACGGGCTTCAGCAACTCCCACACCTCACGCTCCGTATAAGCAGGGTCTACGAATGCGAATGGCTCTTTGTATAACAATCGTGCACCACATTTTTGTTTTATTTTCGCTGATCTCGCATTACCTGTGGCGTTTGAGAAAGTCAGCTTTTCAAAATTGAGCTGATTGAAGGCGAAGTCAGTCACTGCATTGGTCGCTTCAGTCATGTAGCCATGCCCCCAATGTGCACGGCCCAACCAGAACCCGCGATTCTCCGGATTACCTGGGCGCCATAGCTCTATTCCACCGATGAGTTCACCAATATCTTGATTCAGGAACAGGCCCCAGAACCACCGATCATTTCCCTGAAGTTTTAATATATGGTTTTCAACCCAATCTTTAACACCATCATCGGGATAGGGCCACGGAACATGGCGGGCTAAATGTCGAATGACTTCGTAGTCCACAAAGTGCTTTTCGTAGGCGGGTATATCTGCGGTAGTGATCGGGCGCAGCAGGAGTCTCTTGGTTGTAAGACTTAAATCATCCGTCATGGGACAGCCCTTGGTTGAATACGCTTATAGTTGAGAACTTACCCGCTAAAACTTACCCGCCAGGGCTAAGCCGCTAGAACTTACCCGCCAGGACTTACCCGCTAAAACTTACCCGCCAGGACTAAGCCGCTTGGAACGAGGCCTCTGGAAAAAAGCCGCTAAGAAAAAAGCGACTAAGAACGGCGCCATTTGGAATAAGGAAATTGTACTAGCGAGGAATTATAGTATTTTAGTGCACCGGAGACTTCCTCACCTACCCAGTCGGGCAAGTGAATAAGCTGCGATTCAGATTCCAGCTCGACTTCGGCAACGACTAAACCTGCGTTTGCTCCGAAAAACTCATCTACTTCCCACACAAGGTTATCTATGCGTAGTGAGTAGCGACACTTTTCTATGACCGCATCACCGCACAATAACAGCAGCTGCTTCGCATCCTCGATTGGTATCGTGTATTCAAACTCAGAACGACTGACGCCGGAGGTTTTTCCTTTTATAGTCAAAAAGGCGAGATCACCTGCTATGCGAACACGAACTGTCCGACCGGGTTCGGTATTCAGATAACCCTGCATCAGACGCTGGGGCGTACCTTGCTTCCAACCGTCCCCGGTTACCAGATACTTTCTTTCTATTTCCAGTCCCATCGTCTTCGCACCAATTGACTATGCACCACACGCATGCGATGAGTAACCATGTGCCCTACTCTCGCGCAAACAACCCGCGAAGTAAGGCCAAAATGCCAACCAAGGCGATTAGCCAACACCACCACGGAATGCCAACGCCTTGAACCACGTATGCTCCACCAAGTAAAGAGGCGCAAATGAGTGCAGCCGCCCCCGCGATAGAAAATCGTAATAGCTTCGAAGACGTATCGTTATTCAGTCGTGACTTCTTTTTACTTGCAGCTATCGGCTGCTTGTTGGACTGAAGATAATCATGCACGAGCATGGGCATGTATGGCATAGCATCGAGCACCATGGGTGCTTGTTCAATGAAACGTTTTGCAATGGCCTTGGGGCCACGTCGCTCAGTTACCCATGCTTCCAAATAGGGTTTGCCGGTGGCCCATAAATCAAGCTCCGGGTACAACTGCCGACCCAAGCCTTCAATGTTCAACAACGTTTTTTGCAACAGCACCAGTTGTGGCTGTACTTCCATCTCGAATCGTCGAGCGGTTTGAAATAACTGCAATAGCACATTGCCAAACGATATTTCGGCTAAAGGTTTTTCAAAAATAGGGCCGCAGACCGATCGTATAGCTGCCTCAAAATCACTCACGCGAGTATCAGGTGGCACCCAACCCGAATCGACATGCAGTTGTGCAACACGACGAAAATCCGAGCGAAAAAAGGCCAACATGTTTTCGCCAAGATACGTTAAGTCTTCATCGGTTAACGTGCCGACAATACCAAAGTCGATACTTATAAATTTGGGGTAGGCCGGGTTTTCCTCGGATACAAATATATTTCCCGGATGCATATCGGCATGAAAAAAGTTATGCGAGAACAGCTGTGTATAGAAAATCTCAACAGCATGTTCGGCCAATTTCTTCATGTCCATACCGATGGCGTTCATGGCATCGATATCGCGAATGGGTATGCCGCTTATCCGCTCCAGAACAAGCACGTTTCTACGAGTGTAATCCCAATGTATTTCCGGAACATAGAGTATGTCGGAGTCCTTGAAATTATTTTTAAAAACCACACCATTAGAGGCTTCGTTAATCAGGTTTAATTCATTGTGAATAGTGTGATCATATTCAACCACCACATCGCGCGGCCTTAATCGCTTTGCGTCTGGCAAGGTCAATGCGACCATATCGGCCAGCATGTACATTAGCGCTACATCGCGATCGATCATTTTCTCGATTCCAGGACGCAACACTTTTATAACAACGTTTGATCCATCTTTAAGAACGGCACCGTGCACCTGCGCTACCGAAGCCGAAGCTATTGGGCTGGATTCAAATTCTGAGAAAATATTCTCTACTGAATCTCCCAAGGCTAATTCAATGGTTTCGCGTGCCAGAGAATCAGAGAATGGAGGCACTTGATCTTGCAGCAATGCCAGTTGATCACCAATATCGTCGGGCAATAAATCTCTGCGAGTGGAAAGCATTTGACCCAGCTTGACGAACACAGGGCCAAGCTCTTCGAGTGCAAGACGAATTCGCTCACCCCGAGGGAGTGATCGTGTTTCCTTGCTTAACCATCGTGTTGGAGACAATAAAAACACATGCCGGAATAAATCTGCACGCGTGCCTTCAAGAAAGAGCGAATCCAGGCCGTACTTAACCATAACTCGTTCGATAGTAAACAGCCTGGATAAACGAGTTAGCATAATTACGATGGCTTCTGTTCTAACGCATTTAGTCGCGCAATAAGTCTATCGGCATGCTCACGTAATTCATCCACTTCAGTACAAAACCGTTTAACTTCACTGTTTGGTGCTAACAATTCAGCCTCTTCCTGTAAGTATTCGCTGGTATTACGTTTCATGCTATGACCGGTATCACGGAACCAATGGCTTAATTGAGAACCAAAAAGACCTAACTTGTGCGCAATGGCATCGCCGGTAACCGGCGCTATGATCTCTTCAAGATCCACTTCAATATTGGCAAGTATTTTACGCAGTTGCTCGCCTGTTGCCATATCGCCAGAGATGGCAACTGCATTCGTATATAAAGCGTCGTTATTGTTTCTCAAAGAGAGTAAATCAGCAGCGCTGCCGGTAATGGTGACGTCGGGTTCTGCATCGAAACCACCTTCAACATCGATGTCTTCATCGACCACAATAACGTGAAACACAAGTGCTGGAGCCGTGACATTAACGCAAATAACCTTTCCGTCAATGCTCGACAGTGAGCGTTTGGTATGCGGATCGAGCCGTAGTAGTGTCTTTATGCCCTGTTGTATGGCAATGGCAAATGGTATGGGCAAATCCATGCGGTTAACTAAACCTTAAAGCCCTTGTGTAAAGCCACTACACCACCTGTCATGTTGTGGTAGCTGGTTTTGAAAAAACCGGCATTGTCCATCATACTTTTTAAGGTTTCCTGATCTGGGTGCATACGAATCGATTCTGCTAAATACCGATAACTATCTGCATCGTTTGCCACGAGCTTGCCCATAAACGGTAACGCGCTAAAGGAATAGGCATCGTAAGCTTTACTGAGTAATGGCAACACGGGCTTGGAGAACTCAAGCACCAGTAATCGACCACCTGGTTTAAGCACCCGATTCATGGATGCAAGGGCTTTATCTTTATCGGTAACATTGCGCAAGCCAAAAGCGATAGTGATGCAATCAAAACTGTTGTCCTCGAACGGTAGACTTTGCGCATCAGCCAGTGCATATTCAACATTACCCACAATACCCATGTTAGTTAGGCGTTCGCGACCAACGCGCAGCATAGACTCGTTTATATCTGCCAACACAACGCGCCCGGATGTGCCAACACGGCGCGAGAACTTTATGGCTAAGTCTCCCGTGCCACCGGCTAAATCGAGTACGTGCTGTCCGGGCCTGACAGCCGATTGCTGTATGGTGTATCGCTTCCAAAGGCGATGTACGCCAAACGACATCAAGTCGTTCATTACATCGTATTTATCCGCAACAGAATGAAATACCTCTCCAACCATGCCTGCTTTGGCATCAGCATCAACGGTTTGGTATCCAAAGTGGGTTTTATCTTCACTCATGCGTTAGCTACCCTGTGCACCTTTGTGTGTGTGGCCGGCTTTCTTAAGCTCTTCAAGATAGTTCTGCCAGTATTGATCATAGTTCTGACCAAGTTCATGTAAATACGACCATGTATAAATACCGCTATTATGATCATCATCGAAATGAATTTTAACGGCGTAGTTTCCTGCAGGCTCAAGTTGATCGATACCAACCATTTCTTTACCTAATTGCAGCTTCTCCTGACCGGGGCCATGGCCACGAACTTCTGCAGAGGGTGAAAATACGCGGAGGTACTCGCACGGAAGATTGCAGGTAAAACCATCATCGAAGGTGAGTTCAAGCACACGACTTTTCTGATGCAATTTTATTTCCGTTGGTTTTGCCATGAGCTACCTTTATCTGCGTCACTTTAGCGGACGACTTGGTTGTTGTTTAAAAAATCGACTCACCTAAGACCGCAAGTGAGTTAACGCTGCAGGTCGATTTTTTGGTCCATTATTGCTTATAACAGTTGCTGCCTATACTCTTCCATCTGAAACTAGAGTATATAGCGGCTCAAATCTACGTCTTTAATCAGATCGCCCAAATGACTATCAACATAATCTGAATTAACAACAATCGTCGACCCTGCTTGATCTGATGCTTCAAAAGACGCCTTTTCGAGCAGACGCTCCATTACCGTATGTAAGCGACGAGCACCGATATTTTCGGTTGTTTCATTTACCTGCCAGGCAACTTCGGCAATACGATTAACGCCATCGTCAGTAAACGACAGTTCAACATTTTCTGTGGCCAATAGTGCCGTTGCCTGCTCTGTCAGTGACGCATCCGGCTCTGTTAGTATACGAACAAAGTCATCGGTGGTTAACGCTGCAAGCTCTACACGGATGGGTAAACGGCCCTGTAACTCAGGAACAAGGTCGGAAGGTTTGGACAGATGGAATGCACCGGAGGCAATAAACAGAATATGGTCTGTTTTAACCATGCCAAACTTGGTGGAAACGGTGCAGCCTTCAACCAATGGCAACAAATCGCGTTGCACACCTTCGCGCGATACCTCACCACTACCAGTGCGCTCCGAGCCTCTTGTGACTTTGTCTATTTCGTCGATAAAGACGATGCCATTCTGCTCGATGTTTTGCAAAGCCTGGAGCTTGAGATCTTCCTCATCCAGTAGCTTCAATGCTTCTTCCTCCGTCGCCAGTTTCATCGCCTCTTTTACGGTGAGTTTACGGCTTTTGGTTTTTCCCGCGCCACCCATGTTTGCAAACAGGCCCTGTAGTTGTTGCGACATCTCCTCCATACCGGGAGGCGCCATGATTTCAACGCCCACTGGTACAGCACTGACTTCCATTTCAATTTCCTTGTCGTCCAGATCGCCTTCGCGCAGCTTCTTGCGAAACTTCTGCCGCGTACTGCTTTCTTCCGTTTCTACTACGCTGTAGCCTGCGCCGCCTCTGGCAGGCGGTAGCAGTGCGTCTAAAATTCGCTCTTCTGCCGCATCTTCTGCCCGGTTCTTTACACGGCTGGATTCCTGTTCGCGTGTTTCCTTCATGGCAACGTCAGCCAGATCTCGGATGATGGACTCTACGTCTCTGCCAACGTAACCAACTTCCGTGAATTTTGTTGCCTCGACTTTGATAAAAGGTGCTTTGGCCAAACGTGATAACCGACGCGCAATTTCGGTTTTACCCACGCCGGTTGGTCCGATCATTAAAATATTCTTTGGCGTTATTTCGTTGCGCAAACTTTCATCCACTTGCATACGTCGCCATCGATTGCGCAGTGCTATTGCCACAGAGCGCTTCGCGGCATTCTGTCCGACAATATGCTTGTCCAGCTCTTGCACAATTTCTCTAGGAGTCATGTAAGACATGTTTGATCAATAATCCAAAGTTTCTATGGTTAGATTGTTATTGGTGTATATGCAGATACTCGCAGCAGTTTCAAGGCTGTAACGCACGATACTTTCAGCATCAAGCTCTGTATGGTCTAGCAACGCTGTGGCAGCAGATTTTGCAAAATCGCCGCCGGAACCTATAGCTATCAGACCACGCTCTGGCTCTATAACGTCACCATTGCCGGTTATTACCAGCGAGTTTTCGGCATCAGCTACAGCTAACAGTGCTTCGAGCCGCCGAAGCATGCGATCGGTTCGCCAGTCCTTTGCCAACTCAACCGCTGCGCGGGTTAAATGACCACTGTGCTCTTCCAACTTCGCTTCAAACCGTTCGAAAAGTGTGAACGCATCGGCAGTCCCACCCGCAAAGCCTGCCAGCACCTTATTTTTATACAGCCGGCGCACTTTTCGTGCGTTGCCCTTCATGACAACATTACCCATGCTGACTTGACCGTCACCACCGATAACGACTTGATTGCCTCGACGAAGCGAGCAAATGGTTGTTCCGCGGTATTGTTCCAACATCAAACTCCCAGATTATCCGTGTGAAGTCACACGTTTACACTGTGATGTAGTTTAAACTGTTGGAGCAGGGAGAGTGAGGTATCCTGCATCGAATAGGCGTTTTTTTAGCCTAATCGATATAAACAATATCATGGGATCGACCCGCACCCTCGACCCCAACCTGAATGGGCCTATGCAGTTAACTGTTCCACAACGTACTGTCGCAGATGCGGAGAGCTTTCCGGTAGACCCGGACGGTGTTAACCGATGGCTAAGCAAGCTCAACCCCACGCAATCCACCAGCGATGCCATGGAGGTCTATCGAGGCTTACGGCACAGTAATAGATTACACAACGACCTGAACCGGCGCCGAGCAGTTGTTGCGTGCTTTATTCCTACACTGCGAGATCTCAATACATCGCTACTGGAGATTTGTCGGGCACAACCAATGCCACTGACCAACGAGTTTCAACGTAGCGCTCAGTTGCTCGATGGCTTTCTTCGGGAAGAGGCATTTGCATTCAAAATTTTACTGGCAGACAGCCCCCAACCTCGCGGAGATGATGTCAGGCGCGCCATGCAAGCGCTGGCAAGGCAAGCAAAGGCGAGAATCCATGGTTATAAAAGTATTCCCGAATCGTTACTAAAAGACGCTAATCAGCTGTATGAGTTAGCTGAAGAATTCTCATTACTCGATAACACACCGGAAGCAGGTTCTCGCAGCACTGCTGAAAACTACAAGACCATAATGCTGTTGTCACTCGCAGACTGTAAACAGCATCGAGTCAGGCAACTACCTCTGCTCATTGAGTTTTTAAGTGAGATTTCAAACGGTGTTCGAATCCGTAATAAAACACCCACCGACTCAACCCTGACCGATAGCTTTGTACTGCACCTTAAGTACGGCACAAAACCTGTGCCCGCAACATCTCTGTTATCAGATACCTACAAACACCTTCGCTGGTTTAATTTATCTGCAGTGCTGAAAAGTATTGATGTTCAGTTGGCTAAATCCAGATCTCAGGATCTCGCATTGCTCGGTGCAGAATCACTCGATAGACAAACCTTTGCACGGTTACGAGTCACATTCGCACGAACAAGACAGCGTCGTTCACAACGAACCATTCAACATGATTCAAAGGTGGTTGTACTGGGCCATAAGTCCATATGCGCTCACTTACAACTGAGCATAAACAAGGCAGAAATTCTTGCAGCTGAATCACCCGGTAGCGATTTAGCATCCGGTTATGCAGCGATGAACAAACTGGTTAGCGATCTGGATAACGAAGACAAGCAAACCTGGTTTCTGATTAATCAGTCTACACAGGGTGCAGCATTGTTTAGCCCTGATTGTCGAGCAGGCGTTGTTCAGGTTGGCGAGCTAATCAGCATTGAAGCCATAGATGCACACTTGACAGCTCACACATCCGGGCGCTCTAACGCGATGATCGGAGTGGTTAGATGGGTCACTGCCGAAGAAGGTAGTGCCGTTCGCTTTGGAATAGAGTATCTGGCAAAAGGCGTCTTGCCCGTTGGTATCTCCAGAACACACAGCGATGATATTATTGCGGACGATGCAATGATAATAGCCTGCAAAGTAAAAAACACTGTCATGCAAACCATTTTACTGCCTGCTTATCTTTATCAGCCTGGTGATCGACTAACTGTTGCGCTAAACAAAAAGCAACGTCATGTCAAACTCAACAAGTCATTGCAAAACAACGGCCTGTTCAGTCATTTCTCTATGCTCGATACAGAGTCTGCGTAGCTGTCGCTTAGATTCAATACTCAAGCTTAATACTCAAGTTCAATACTCAAGCTTAATACTCAAAAGAAGACTAGTTCAATGGCAGGCTCACCACTACCGTTGTTCCGGTTGATTCTTTTATACTGCTCTTATTGTATTCCTCTGAATCGCCGTGCTTATCGGTTCTGCTGTGAATAGTTAAACTGCCGCCGTGCGCCTGTACTATCAGTTTTGCCAGATGCAGACCCAAACCATAACCACCTGTTTGCCTTGTTCGGGATTGATCAACCCGATAAAACGGTTCGGTGACTTTTTCTAAATGCTCTGGCGCAATGCCTGGCCCTTGGTCGCTAATGCTCAGTTCGATAAACTCATTCTTCTGCGTGGCGCGAATACTTACTGGCTCAGAAGACAATGAGTTGTGGGAAATCGCGTTTCCAACAAGATTACGAATCAAAATACTGATACGAATTGAATCAACAAACACCGATGGCAATGTATCTGGCATGTCGAGCGTTACGTTATTGGCTTGCATATCTTCCAATACAGATTCAACCAGCTGCTGAATATCTGCCCGCTCACAATCAAGGATCGAGTGACCAGATTTCATCCGCTCACTTTCCAGAATATCTGAAATAAGCTTTTCCATCTCTTTCAAGTCGTCTTCTATTTGTTGCCTCTCGCGGGATTCGGGCAGTAGTTGTGTTGCGATTGTTGCCCGAGTAAGCGGCGAGCGTAGTTCATGGCTTGCACCCAGCAAGAGCTGACGTTTTGAATCGAGCATATCTTCAATATCTGAAGCCATGCTATTGATACTGCTTGCCAATGTACCCAAGTCGTTATCACGGCGAACAATTATCCTGTGGGAAAGATTACCTTGTCCCATTTTTTGCACGCCTTTACGTATATCAGCTACCGGTAAAAGCATTCGCCTGATAATAAAATAGAGAATAGCGAGCGATGCCAATAAGGCACTTAGCGCGGGCAACATGAATTTACGCCGTTCAGTTTTTCTTCCCTGATGACTTAATTCGTAATAAACCGTATATTCGCCCAGCTCACGCTTGAGCAAAGTTTTATCCTCATTGCCACCAAACTCGACATCGGCTATAGACTTTTTCCCGTGCGGAAATCGCGGATGATGACGCAAGCCGGGCTTATCAAAATACACTTCGTCCAGCTCTAATGTTTCGCCATTAGTTGAATAATAAGATGATGGACCGCTGATGTAGATATGAACAGGAAGCTTCTTCGACAAAGCAAGTGCAGCCTCTTCGCTGGGCGGGCTACCAATATCTTCACTAATGTAATCCAGATACAGCTCCAGATGCGGGCGAGCATTCACCTGCCAGGCATTTGCAAAGCCGTGCATGAGCGTAATCATTGCCATAATGGTGAGCAAAACAGAGGCAATAACAAAGACCACAAGCAAACGGGTGGATAGCGAACGTCGAAATGGATTGTATTTGGTGAGCATGCGATGGCTTTTTAAATTCGTGGCTATCCGGCTTTATTCTTTGCGCTTACCCACAAAAGCGTACCCAGAGCCATAAACCGTTTTTATCGGCTTGGCAGGCTTTAGTTTGGATCGAAGTCGACTCACCAGAATATCAACCGATCTGGTGAACAGCTCTGTTTCGGTACCCTTTAATCCGTTGAGAATATCGTCTCTGGTAAAGTCCTGACCCGGTGATTTCGCCATTAGAACCAGCAGCTGGTATTCCATGGTAGTTAATGAGACCGGCGAGTTCTTTACACTAACCTCGCGTTGAACAAGATCTATTATTAAATCATCGTACACAAGACTTTCAGTATTATCGGGCGATGGCTGCTTGCGTTGTACGATATTATTAATGCGGGCAACGAGTTCTCTTGGTTCGAAAGGTTTAGATAGGTAATCATCAGCGCCAATTTCCAACCCCACAACACGGTCCATAACTTCACCACGCGCCGTTAACATAATGATTGGAATACTACTGGTGGTTCGTATTTTTTTACATACATCGAACCCGTCCATCTCCGGCAACATGACGTCGAGAATAACCGCATCGTACTCATGCTTATCGATCATGTCGAATCCAGTTGATGGCCTCATGGCATGGCTCACATTGATATCGTATCGGGCACAATAATCTGCCAGCAACGGGCCTAGCTTCTCGTCGTCATCTATGAGTAAAACATTTAACATATGTGGTTCTATGTTTAGATTTGCGACTCTAAACTAGCACAGCCCATCGCATTGGCATAAGCACAACGCTATAAAAATGTCTTAGTAGCTCGTAGTCGCATCAGATAGTTACTTTCGCTTAGCTAATAAGCATGGTACAAAGCCAAAGGAACGATGATCGCCATCGCCCCTCCAGCTTACAAGAACGGCAGGAATAAACCTTGCCAACAAACTTGAAGAACTTAGTGACCCCAGCGGCCACGCTTGCCATGACGTGAGTTCATAAATTCCACAATTTCTGCTTTCTGCTCAGAATCCAAAGAGTCCAGAAAATTTCCTAGCGCTACCACCAATTCTGGCGCAACGGCGTTAACGGTTGCTGTCTTGCTGGTGACCATATCAAGTGCTTTCGCCTGATCGAAAGTGTCCGCCTCAATCAAAGACTGAGCATTGTCTTTCGTGTTTTCCATTTGGCCATGCATGGTCTCTTTAGCAACCAGCACTTGATCTTTTAACGCATCCAGCGCCTGCATCTGGGTTTCATCTAAATTAAGTTTCTTACCGATAAAACCAACAGCATAATCCGCATGTTCGGCATGATCCCCATGGAATCGTTTTCCAGCATAAGCTGCCCCTGCGGTAACAATGGCAATTGCAATAACAATTCCGGATACTATTTTTACTGATCGATTCATTACTTTCCCCTGTTTATTGAATGTGCAGGAGAAGTATCGGCGCTTGGCTGTGTATAAGCATTGCGCTGGTGAATCAGGTTGTAACGGGGTGTATCGCTAGTGGATGGAGGGCACTGAAAATGGGCAAACAGGGCTATTTTTTACCGCCGCTGGGTTCTTGAATGTGATCAAGATCAACAAGATTCCAAGGCAAGCCAGCCTGACGGTAAATACGTTTTCCAAGCTTCGGGTACTCGCCCACATCGTGTGCCAATCGTTGGCCCACCACTATGCACACCAGAGCTGTGTCACCGGTGGCTCGCATGGTGTGAGCCAGCCCTCCGGCGCGATATCCGATAAAATCGCCTTTGCTTATCGGTGTTTCTTCATCACCTATTGTCACAACACCAGTACCGGACAACACATAGGTGCACTCATCTTCGTGATAGTGCTTGTGATACTCAGTTGACTCGTGTCCGGGTAATACCTCGATAATGTGAAAACCGATGCCGGTTAGCCCGGTTAAATCACCCAAGGATTTATTGTTACGTGTTGCATTGTCGTTAAGAAAGTGCGTTTTCGCCACTCCCGGCAATTCAGCGATATCGCAAGCTTTGATAACGTATCTGTCGCTCATGTTGATCGAGCCATGCCTGTAGAGACCACGCGCATCAATCTAGGACTCTTCGGTTACCTTACTACGCTTGGCTCTGGGATGGGCTTCATCATAAACCTTGGCAAGGTGCTGAAAATCCAAGTGTGTGTACACTTGGGTTGTGCTGATATCGGCGTGTCCCAATAGCTCTTGCACTGCCCGCAAGTCGCCACTGCTTTCGAGTAAATGGCTCGCGAAAGAGTGACGCAACATATGCGGATAACAATCTCGGTTCAAACCCTGCGACTCGGCTAGTTTTTTCAGTCGCATCTGCACGGTTCTAGGTGCAATTCGCTTTCCTCGCGAGCTCAGGAAAACAGCTTTATCATCTGCACCCGGCGTCATGCGACGGTACTTCAACCATTTATTTATTGCTTCAACCGCATGCGTTCCAACCGGCAAGTCACGCACCTTGCCACCTTTTCCTGTTACGCGAACCTGCCCAACACTCAGGTCAAGATCAGCCAGATCAAGTCCAACCAATTCGGCCAACCGAAGCCCCGATGAGTACATGAGTTCGAACATAGCCAGATCACGACAGATCATTGGATCGCTGAGATTCTGCGACAGCAATCGACTCACTTCGTCCGGGTCTAACGTTGCTGGAAGTGCTTTTTTGTCCTTTGGTGCAAGAATATCAGACGCGGGGTTGACCTCACATCGACCAAGTTTCATAAGAAAGTTATAAAGCCCACGCACTGCCGATAAGCGTCTGGCCAAACTGCGGCCTGCTATACCCTCACGGTGTTGCTCTGCAATTATCGAGCGCACATCACCGCCGGTAATGTCCTGCCAGCCACTAATTTCCCGACTGGCAGCAGACCTTGCTATGGCTTTCAGATCACGAGCATAGTTGCTTACTGTGTGCGGCGAACACCGTCTGGCAACGCGCAAATCTTCCAGGTAGTCATCTATTGCAAGATCAAAGTTCGACATTAGACTCTTTTTCCAGTTAAGTTAAGGTATGAATCCGTCGGCTTAGTACTTCACCGAGTTGATTTAGAAACATCACCCCTTTACCAAGCGCAAATCGCGCTTCGTCATTGCTGGCTAAACCAACAAGCCCCAGCTTACGATTGTGAACCAATGGAATAACCGCAGCAGAAGCCACCTCGTGCGCGCTGGCACCGAATACAAATTGTTTTTGAGCATCGCCTAGCGGCCCACAGCGGGTTTCACGACGTTTAAAAATATCGCTGAATAGCGCAAGGCCAGGATCATTTGCGGAGACCTGCAAGTAATCCGAATCGGGCTGAGATTGGTTGTCGTCGGCGATTATCAGTACTTTAACGTCATCGGCGTTGAAGTTTGCCAGCATGTTATCGCGGGTTAAATCCACAACGTCGTCTAGCGAGGAGGCAGTGATAACGTCTTGGATAAGACGATGCAAACGCTGATGGAGCTGCTCGTTTTCCCGGGCCACGCTGATAAGATCACGCAAGCTGTTTTCCAGCGTGCAGCATTTGTTTCGAAGCACACTGACTTGCTTCTCAATCAATGAGACGGCGTCACCGGTATGATGCGGAATCGTCAATCTTGGCAGCACATCAGAGTGCTGATTGAAAAAGTCCGGATTACGTGTCAAAAACTTCAGAACAGAGTCTGCGTTGGGTACATCCCGGCGTTCAGTTTGTTCGAGTTGCATATCTACATTCTTGTGTGGCCCTCAAAGACTGTAGAACATGCTCCAGTCATTTCAATCGTTGACTGAAAATCTTTCCATTCAATTTTCAACGTTCCACCGGGTAAGGTCACATTGACTGTTTTGTCAAGTAAGCCTTGTTTGTGCCCTATGGCAACGGCTGCACAAGCGCCGGTACCACAGGCTCTGGTCTCCCCAACACCTCGCTCAAACACGCGCAACTCTATATTGCCTTTATCGACAATCTGCATAAAACCCACATTAACCCGTTTGGGGAAACGTTCGTGTACTTCGAGAAGTGGGCCTAAGGTTTCAACGGGTGCGGTATCAACAGAATCTACCTGGATAAGCACGTGAGGATTACTGATGGCGGCAGCGCCAACACGCAGTGTTTGATTTGCAACACTAATGTCGTAGAAGTCCTGTTCGGCATCTGCAACAAACGGAATGCGTGACGGAACAAAGGTTGGCACACCCATTTCAACTTTTACATTGCTCTGATCGATTACCCGCAATACAAGTAAGCCGCCAGTGGTATTAACTGGAATTACAGTGCTATTCGTCAGGCCTTTGTCTCGCACATACCGTGCGAAACATCGGGCGCCATTACCACAGTGCTCAACCTCACCACCATTGGCGTTAAAAATTCGATAGTCGAATTCTGCTTCGGCAACAGATGCAGATTCGATAACCAGCAGCTGATCAAACCCGATACCGGTTCGACGATCGCTAAGTTCAAGTATTCTTTCGGCATTAAACGCAATATCGCCATCAAGATTATTGACCACGATAAAGTCGTTTCCGAGACCATGCATTTTGGTAAAGGGGACATCTTTCATACTAATTACTCAAGTTCAGTTCATACCCAAGTGGCTTGTACTGAGTCGTGTTAAATAGCTCCGGCCTGTGTTTTAGCGTAAAGGCTGCAACCTAAGGTAGCAGCGATTCATCAGCGAACAGATCTTCAACATTTTCCCGCTCCCGTACTACATAAGCATCATCACCTGAGACCATGACTTCTGCAGCACGTGGCCGAGTGTTGTAGTTGGAGCTCATGACAAACCCATACGCGCCTGCTGACATCACGGCAAGCAAATCTCCTTGCTCAATTGCCAAAGAACGATCTTTGCCCAGAAAGTCTGAAGACTCACAGATAGGGCCAACAACATCGTATTGCTTCTCTACAGCGTTACCAGGCTCTACCGCCTCAATGCTTTGCCACGCGCTGTATAAAGCAGGACGAATAAGGTCGTTCATAGCAGCGTCTACCACTGCAAAGTGTTTATCCTCATTACTCTTTAAGTACTCTACCCGCGTTAATAAAATTCCCGCTGGCCCGGCGATGTATCGACCGGGTTCAACCAATATTTCAAGATCTCGCTGACCGATTGCATCGATAACACAAGCTGCCCACTCCTTAATATCTAATGCCGATTCGTCTTCATAGCTAATGCCCTGCCCCCCGCCAACGTCAAGATGCTTTAAGTGGATTCCAGCATCGGATAACTCATCTACCAACGTTATCAAGCGTTCCATTGCATCTTTATACGGCTCTATACTCGTGAGTTGAGAGCCTATATGGCAATCCATACCCTGTATATCGATGGAAGGCATATCCGCTGCACGCTTATAAACGCTAACAGCATCCAGCATATTGATACCGAACTTATTCTCCTTTAACCCCGTTGAAATATAGGGGTGCGTTTGTGCATCAACATCGGGATTAACCCGCAATGACACAGGAGCAACCACATCCAGCGCCTTTGCAATATTGGCCAATCGATCGAGCTCTGCTTCTGATTCAACATTGAAACAACGTATGCCAATTTCCAACGCTTCCGTAAGTTCTGAAACCGTTTTACCAACACCTGAAAAAACAATTTTTTCAGGATCAGCACCTGCTGCCAACACGCGCTTTAGCTCACCTCCGGAGACAATATCAAAACCTGAACCCAAACGCGCCAGTACATCCAGAACGGCCAAATTGGAATTCGCCTTAACTGCATAACAAATGAGATGCGGTTGTTTCTCTAACGCATCAGAAAATTCCAGCCAACCCTGCTCCAGCGCATCTCGGCTATAAACAAACAAGGGAGTGCCAAATTCTTCAGCCAGTTCGGAGCAGGGGTAATTCTGCGCATATAGCGCACCCTTACGTCGGTTGAAATGTTCCATGATAATCTCGGTTTAATGCGATTACTGCGTTACGGGTTTGTCGTTTTTTTCTTTTTCGAAGCTGGCTCAGCCGCCGGATCGGGTGACTTCACAGCAGGAGAGGCCAAGAGCGGATCGGTTGTTAACTCATTTTGCGGCACGCCTGCCGGTTGCTGAGATGTGTTACTCGTGCCACGGTCCGGATCTTCATCTACGCCGTTGTTAAGCTCACTGTCTAATTCGTCCAGCATGTTTTTTTGCTCTTCACTCAGCGACAGTTCTGGCAAGTAAAGATCGCCCTTGTTACCGCACGATTGCAGCAGCAAGCCCAGTACAACACAAGTTATAAGACGAAAAATACGCTGATTGAAGGAAATCTCAGGCTTTTTGAGGCACAAGTATTGAGCTTTCATGGCTAAAAGCATCTCGGATTACGATGATTAGAGTATACTCGCACAGCGCATTCGCACTCATTAATTCTTGGCACTCATGAACAAATCACTCGAATTTATCGAGATCGAAACCGGCGAAAATGTGGAATTTTCGATTATTTGGCTCCACGGTCTTGGAGCAAGCGGTCATGACTTTGAGCCCATTGTGCCTGAGCTCAAGCTACTCGCTCGCCCGGGTGTTCGGTTTTTGTTTCCACATGCACCGATTCGACCAATCACCATTAACGGCGGCGCTTCGATGCGAGGCTGGTACGACATCGATTCACTCGACTTCGAATTGCGTAATCAGGATAGAGAAGGTATTGCAGAATCTGTCGCACTGGTTGATGAGCTCATTGCTGCAGAGATAGCGCGCGGAGTGAACGAAAACAACATCATAATCGCAGGGTTCTCACAAGGCGGGGCGGTTGCTTTGCAAGCCGGACTTACACTGCCAAGAAAAATCGCTGGTGTCATCGCATTAAGCACCTACTTGCCCATGAGTGAGCAGGACTTAGACCTGGTTAGCCCGGATAAAATGAGTACACCGATTTTTATGGCTCACGGCTCCATGGATGATGTTATTCATATTCGTTACGCTGAACAATCGCGCGACAAGCTCCAGGCACGCAACGCATCGCTTGAGTGGTTTGCATACGATATTCCACACAGCGTTAGCAATGAAGAAGTAGATGATTTATCAGTATGGCTTAAACGTCTGTTCGGTATGTAGTCGACAGGCGTAGCTTCGCTCTAACCACTGCCGCCTTAACTTGTCCGGGGGCGGTACCACCGATATGATCTCGACTGTTTACCGAACCCTCAAGCGTTAACACATCGAAAACATCAGCATCAATTTGCTCACTAAACTGCCTTAACGTATCAAGCGACATATCGGCCAAATCACAATTATTTTCCACACCATAACGAACAGCAAGTCCTACAACTTCATGCGCATCCCGAAACGCAATACCTTTTCTAACGAGGTAATCAGCTAAATCGGTGGCCGTTGAAAAACCGCTTCTAGCCGCATCCCGCATGGCAGTTTCATTAGGCTCAATAGCCGGAATCATGTCGGCAAAGGCCCGTAGACTGCCAATTAACGTGTCCACAGAATCGAATAGTGGCTCTTTGTCTTCCTGATTATCTTTGTTATAGGCTAACGGCTGGCCCTTCATCAAAGTAAGCAAGGTCATCAAATTACCAAAGCTACGCCCGCTCTTTCCCCTAACAAGCTCCGGCACGTCCGGGTTTTTCTTCTGAGGCATAATCGACGACCCGGTGCAAAACCTATCGGGCAGACGAATAAAATTGAACTGCGCTGACGTCCAAAGCACCAGCTCTTCAGACATACGCGATAGATGCATGAGGCAAGTCGCTGTAGTTGCGCAAAACTCAATAGCAAAATCTCTGTCGCTGACCGCATCGAGGGAGTTTTCACAGACAGAATGAAAACCCAATAGCACCTTTGTCATTTCTCTATCGATAGGGTACGAGGTGCCCGCCAATGCGGCCGCACCCAAGGGCATAGCGTTTAATCTTTTTCGTGTGTCGGATAGTCTGTCGAGATCGCGTAATAACATCTCGAACCACGCCATTAAATGATGACCAAACGTGACTGGTTGTGCAGATTGCAAGTGTGTAAACCCGGGCATGATCGTGTCACTGTGCTTATCAGCCAGCACCAGCATACCCTCCATGAGCCGGATGGCTTCGGCAGCGGCCAGATCGCAGGCTTCGCGCATATAGAGGCGAATGTCGGTAGCGACCTGGTCGTTACGTGATCGTCCGGTATGTAATCGCTTGCCAGCGTCGCCTATGTGCTCGGTTAACGCAGCCTCGATATTCATATGAACATCTTCACGGGACACCGACCACTCAAAGGTACCCGCAGCTATCTCAGCTTCTATGGCGTCGAGCCCTTTATTAATCTGATCGACGTCAGTCTCGCTAAGCACACCCACTTTTTGCAACATGGCAGCATGGGCTCGAGAACCTGCGATATCCTGTTTATACATCCGCTGATCGAATTGCACAGAAGCTGTGAACGACTCGACAAAAGCGTCGGTGCTCTCTTCAAAACGTCCTCCCCACAGTTTTGCAGCTGATCCGGATGATGTACTCGTTGGCTTTTCTGGCGTATTCATAGTGCTGAGGTATTAAAATCGGGGTTCTGAACCCGTATACTAACAATGTTTATTCGCGAGTACCTTTTATTCATGCCAGAACCCATACGTATAGCAACACGGCAAAGCCCTTTGGCACTTTGGCAAGCCTACTCCGTGCGAGATCAGTTACTGGCGGAGCATCCAGAGCTCAATATAGAGCTATTGCCTATGACAACCAAAGGTGACAGGGAGCAGTCAACTTCGTTGGCGAAAATTGGCGGCAAGGGGTTATTTCTAAAAGAACTTGAAAACGCTTTGCTTGATGGGTCAGCCGATTTAGCAGTGCATTCAATGAAAGACGTTACCGCAGAAATGCCACCGGACTTAATAATCAGCACCGTTATCAAACGGCACAACCCAAACGATGCACTGGTATCGAATCACCATCAATCACTTAACGAGCTACCAGACAATTCAGTTATCGGCACGTGCAGCCCACGGCGCGCTGCCCAACTGCTTCATTTTAACTCAAGCTTTAAAATTGTTGAACTCAGGGGCAATGTTGGAACACGATTGAAAAAACTCGATGATGGAAATTTCGATGCTACGCTGCTCGCTTGCGCAGGTTTAGAACGTCTGAACCTGCACTCGCGCATCGCACAATCCATACCGGCGCATCAATGCCTTCCCGCTGTGACTCAAGGCACCATCGGTATTGAGATCAGATCAAACGATACACGCATGAAAGAATTGCTGTCGCCGCTTAACGATCAGGAAACCACTTATAGAACTCAAGCCGAGCGTGCGCTCAGTGCGACATTAAACGGTGGGTGTTCCGCTCCTATTGCAGGCTATGCGACCATCGATGGCAACACAGTCAGCATGACCGCTCGGGTTATCGCACTCGACGGTAGCAAACTACTTGAGTTCAGCGATTCAATGCCAGTTGAGCAGGCCGAGGAACTGGGAATAAAACTCGCAAGAAAATTGCTCGATAACGGAGCGCAAGACATTCTGGATAATGCCGAAGCCGGATTATCAGCTTGAGTATCGACGCGCACTCAAAACGCGTTCTGGTAACCAGACCAAAACATCAACAAGATCACTTCCTGGAACTATGTGAACGAGCCGGACTGGAAACAGTCAGCTTGCCGTGCATTGACATTCTTCCGGTTGAGTGCAACATAAGTACCGATGGTGTTAGCGCATCAGATTTAATTTTATTCACCAGCCGAAATGCCGTTGACTTTGCCCATAAAATACTGCCTTTACCATGGCCACATGCCAAGGTATATGCCATTGGCAGAGCCACGGAGCGGGCGCTGTCAAAGCTTGGACAAACATTAATACACCCACCAATTGAACCGTATAATAGCGAAGCTTTTTTAGCATGGCATGCCACGCAACCAGCTATAACATCAGCTCTTGTTATTAAAGGTTTAAACGGCAGAAATCTGATTGAAACCAATTTGAGAAAAACCAATGTAGACGTCACAGTCAAATCAGTTTACAAAAGAGTTATTCCAGCAGTTAGTGACGCTGAACGACAACGCATTTTTATCGAAACACCCGCAAGCATCATCAGCGTTACCAGCGACGACGTTCTGAGAAATCTGATCAATATAGCTGGCCCAACCTACGCTTCCGAACTGCATGCAACTCAGCTTGTGGTTAACAGCGAACGCTGCGCTGTAATGGCCGCAAAACTGGGGTTTGATCACACTGCAAAAGTTGCTGACCCTCCTGGTGATGAGGGACAACTGGCGGCCATTCTCGATTGTATGCGAGTAAAGCACTGACACAAAAGGCCAGCCATCATGGCCAGCCCTTTTCAATGGTCAAGCACGCTATGCTTTCGTGCGTCGTCGGATAAACGCCAGCATTCCCGACAACAGAACCAACCCAGGAAAAAGCGGATCGCCCTGTCCTGTTCCGGTTGAAGCTGCGCCAGTCACAGCACAACCCTGCCCAGCCAAGCCCGTGCGAATATCGCCAGTGCGTTCCATAAAATCCGGAATGTTGTCGTTGTCGGCATCTGGTATAGCAGCACCAAGCAACGGTATTTCGGCCAGAGTATCAACAACACCATCACCGTTTGCATCTATATCGTAAGCATCAATAACACCGTCGGAGTCAGAATCATCCCCATCGGCAAAATCAGCATCAGCTAAATCATCAATACCGTCGTTGTCAGTATCAACCCCGCCAGTCATATCAACATCGATATCATCCGGTACGCCATCGGCATCGGAATCAACAAAGACATCGACAAGTCCGTCACCGTTGGTATCGAGCGCACCACTTTCAACAACATCCAATATGCCATCGTTATCGGTGTCAAGATCGAGGTAGTCTGGTACACCATCGTTATCTGTATCGCTGGGTACCACTGGAATTAAATTGAAAGAATCATCGATACCATCACCATTGTTGTCGACCATATCGTCAACACGGCCATTGCCATCACTGTCTGCACTAATGCCCTGCGATTCGATAATATCTGATATGCCATCGTTATCGCTGTCAAGATCAAGATGATCAGGGACACCATCGTTATCGCTGTCCGAGGTCGCTAATGGTGTTAGTGCAATATCGTCGGACTGACCATCGGCATCGCTATCGATAAAGCTATCAAGCTGACCGTCACCATCTGAATCCAAACCACCGGCTTCTACAATGTCGGCAATACCATCATTGTCAGAATCGAGATCAAGATACTGCGCAATGCCATCGCCATCCAAATCTGCAGAACCTTCTACTGCATCGGGGATACCATCGTTGTCAGAGTCTTCATCGCGAGAATCCACAACTCCATCACCATCTGTATCTGGTGGTTGTAGCGCATCATCGATTCCATCTCCGTTGGCATCCGCACCGCCGGTAATGTCTGCATCAATGGCATCATCAATTCCATCGTTATCACTGTCGTTACCAGACAATGGTGGTGTTGCAGAGTCTTCGATATCGTCACTCACACCATCATTATCTGAATCGGTATCCAGGTAGTCCGGCGTACCATCACCATCTGTATCAATTACACTGGAACCAGCTGCTTCAACAATATCCGGAATTCCGTCGTTGTCAGAATCGGTATCTACGTAGTCGGGAACACCATCGCCATCGGTATCGCCGGCCGCTTCAAGCATATCTGGAATGCCATCGTTATCGGCATCGTTATCTAGCGCATCAGGAATACCGTCGGCATCAGAATCGACTGTACCACTGGCCTCCAAAGCATCATCCACACCATCACCATCCATATCGATGCCGCCGGTTTGATCGACATCGAAACTATCGTCAATGCCGTCACCATCTGTGTCGTTGCCAATGATCTGCGCTTCTGCACCATCAGGCGTGCCATCGTTGTCTGAGTCAGTATCCAGATTGTCTGCAACACCATCGCCATCGGTATCAACGCTAGCTTCTATCGCATCAGGAATGCCGTCTCCATCGGAATCAACGTCCAGGTTATCCGGAATACCGTCGCCATCAGTGTCGATACCAGGAGTCGACCCCTCCTGAGCATCAATAATACCGTCGTTGTCTGAATCTTGATCGAGATAGTCGGGGATACCATCTGCATCTGTATCAATCGATGTTTCAGTCGCATCCGGAATGCCATCATCGTCAGCATCTGTATCGAGAGCGTCCGATAGGCCATCTGCATCAGTGTCCAATGGCTCTATCGCATCGTCTACGCCATCGGCGTTCGTATCAGCACCGCCGGTTTGATCGACATCGAAAGCGTCGTCGATACCATCGCCATCTGCATCAGTGCCTGTTGCTTGCGACTCAACCGAGTCGGGAATAGAGTCATTGTCTGAATCGGTGTCCTGATAATCTGGCGTGCTATCGCCATCAGTATCCACATTACCTTCCACAGCATCTGGGACACCATCAGCATCTGAATCGGTATCCTTTGCATCCGGAATGCCATCAGCATCGGTGTCAACCGGCGTGGTGGGGGTAACACCTGCTTCGATGGCATCGTCGATACCATCGCCATCAGAATCTGTGTCGAGATAATCCGGCACACTGTCACCATCGGTGTCTGCAGATACTTCCACAGAATCCGGTATGCCATCGTTATCGGAGTCGTTATCAAGATAATCAACCACGCCGTCGCCATCAGCATCACCAGACGTTTCATCCGCATCGGTAATACCATCGTTATCGGAATCGATATCGAGCACATCGACTACACCATCGCCATCGGTGTCGGGGTTCAGGAGCGGCGTTGCATCTATCGGATCATCAACGCCGTTGCCATTCGCATCGGTAAAGCTATCGACAACACCATTATCATCGGCGTCAACACCGCCTGCTTCGGAAATGTCATTAATGGCATCGTTATCAGAATCCAGTTCCAGATAATCTGCGTCGCCATCGCCATCGGTATCCGGGACTGGTAGCGGCGTGCTTGATGTGGCATCGTCTATACCGTTGCCATCGGCATCGTTAAAGCCATCGACAATACCGTCGCCGTCTGTATCGACTCCACCTGCTTCAGAGGTGTCGGTTAAGCCATCGTTATCTGAATCAAGATCGAGATAGTCCGCTGTG
>CAKZUP010000195.1 GCA_937922945.1 uncultured Granulosicoccaceae bacterium | reverse complement strand
GTTCGGTCAAACAGGTGAAAATCGTATGCCGCAGCAACGCTTTGCGACTCCCAAGTGAAGGTTTGCGTTGCGCCAGCTTCCACTTGCACATCAACAACCGGCGTAAGATTAGTCGGAACATCCGGCAGTGGCAATGACGGTGGTTCCTGTATAGCTTCGGCTACCAAAGATAGATCATCAAGCATAAAGCTGCCGCGCACCACCACAGCGTGCACTGCTGTAACGATGTTGTCTGGTTCTGCTATTGCAAGATCTGCTTGCAAGTCACGCGTAAACGTTTGCCATTGTCCGTTTTTGGCACTCTCGCCTAATGCATGGTGAATATAAAGTCCGCTATTGTTCGACAGTTTGCTTTCGGTCCGTGTGTCATACCAGATGTATCGCCAACCATCCAAAGTTGTCACTCGGGCATAAACACGAAAATCTTCGTCAGCCCGACTGCGCCAGCTGATGTTTGTTTGCAACTGGTTATCCCAGCCGCGTGCAGGATTGGTGTAACCATTGATAAATGAGTTTTGTAAAGCACTACCGCTGAACTGAACAACGTTGTTTTCAATATTGTCTGGGTCGGGCACTATCTGAACGGTTGCGCCTATCGGTGTTTTGTCAGCGACGCGCCAACCATCAGTACCACTTAACTCTGCGTCGCTATAAATCGTAGGCACACTGATATCCATTGCTTCCAATTCAATAGACTCGATCGCGCTCAACCCGTCGCTGTCGGCGATCTCTAATGAAAAGCGGTGCTGACCAATAGATGTAATAGAAATGTCAATCGACGAGAGTTCACCAATGACAGTACCTTGTGAATCGCGCCACACATACGATACTACCGAACCATCGGTATCCTGGCTGTTGCCGCCGTCGAGTGTGATTGATGTACCAACCGCCACGACACGTGCATCGGTAGAAATAACGGGTTGCGGTGAGAGAGAAAGCGCGTTGAGTTGAACACCATCGATGCGCATATTGCCTCGCACCTGAAAACCATGCACCGCCAACAACTGATTCTCAGGCTCCGCCGCTTGCAAGTCGCTTGCAAGATCACGAGTCCAGGTGTGCCAGTTGCCGTCGATTAAATCAGGCCCAAGGCCATGATGGATATAGCGACCCGTACGATTTAACAAATTAGTTTTGGTGGACTGGTTGTATTGCAAATAACGCCAACCCAACTCAGTGTCGACACGCACATACACGTTCACGGCTTCGCTTGCCTGTAATCGCCATGTGATCAAAAATTCGTTTTGATTGTTCCAGCCATTGCTCTCGTTCGTGCCGCCTGTGCGGTATGCATTGGTACGACCGGCGCCGCTGGTTTCCACAACCGACTTCGCCAGCATTGGTTCAGAAACCACACTAATTAATGCACCCGCTGGCTTGTTATCGCTGACAACCCAGTCTGATTCGGTGGCGCCGTAGTCAGACTGAGCGAATAATGAAAACGGGCAAAAGATGAGTAGAAATACGTATAGGATTCGCCAATTCATCATGTCGACATTACATCTGGTGTGAGGGTTATTTCGAATAAACAACAAGACAAAATTTCGTCGTCTACAGCAGCAGCGAGATGTTAACATTTGTTTCTTCCCCTAGCTAGACACACGGCAGGCGGGCGGGAGTGCTTTGTCTGGATTGCTTCGGCTGGACTATGCCGGAGCTGGAGAAATATGGTTGGAATGCAATACCTTGAATCTGATCAAAAAGCGTTCAGCCTTCTTTTCGATAACTCGTAAACCCTTGAAACGCCATAGCTTTGGGGCGTTTTTGAGCTAGATTTGCCTCGCGATCGTGCCGGCAATTTCAAGCCGAGCAACGTCAATAAGTACGAAACCTGTGTTAATGACGAGATCGAAACGATGCTGGAGTGCTAATAACGATATTCAAGTTCTTATGGTGACTGAGCCCTGGACATCATCATTGAGCCTTGGCGAAACAATGGAAACGGTTATCCTAGTACTTTGGTTAGCACGAACTGATACGCATACAACAAGACCTAAGTTTTTAGAAAAACCACCCCAAAATGGTCATCTCAGTGACCTGGAACACAGTCCATGCGCTCAAGTTTAATCACTCTACGAGCACGCCGATAAATTGAGTAATGCCTGATAACACCGTTACTGTCCAACGACTCTATTTATGCTGAACCGAACGAGTTCCCCTACTGTTCAAGTAAAAATGCTTTTATTGGCAGTCCTTACGGCTTTACCAATGGTAGCTCAAGCTCACACCTACTTATTACCGACCAACGGTGCAGAGCTTATAGGACAAAAGAGCAGCATTAGAATTCAAGCCACAAAATCACTCTCAGACATTGCGATTGACAGCCAAGTCGGTTTTGACGCTCTTTATTCAGCTAATCCAGGCTTCATTACCGAATCAATCCCAACAGGCAGCAACCTGTCATTGCCCACCCAACTAATATTGCCTGACGTGAAACGCGAGGGTATCGTTATCAACCTACCCGAGCTACGCCTCTACTATTTCCATAGCGATAAAAAACGCGTTTCGGTTTATCCAATTGGGATTGGAAAATCTGGCTGGGAAACGCCACTAATGGATAGCAGTATTAGCCAAATAAGAGCCAACCCTAGCTGGACTCCACCGGAGTCGATCCGACAAGCCTATCTTGAAGATGGAATTGTTTTGCCACGTTCAATACCACCCGGACCAGATAACCCGTTAGGTTCTCATGCACTTCGGCTTGGAGATACAAATATACTGATTCACGGTACTGCCAACCCTCGGGGCGTTGGACGTCGAGTTAGCTCTGGATGCATCCGATTATATAATGCGCATATCTCTGAGCTGGTTAGTCTCGTCTCTCACGGAACAAAGGTAAAAATTATTAATCAACCGATTAAATGGGCTAATCAAGAAGGCACACACTATATTGAAGCCCACAAACCTTTGGCAGGTAACACACCACCGTCTACCGATGCGCAGCGTAAGCATTCTTTGCACCATGGATTTCGTCGAGCCCAACGAGTCGCAGGTTCCAACGCACGAAAACAAGCAGAAAAATTTGCCTACGCGCTGCAAACTAAGCGGCGTTTATTCACAGGCTTACCACTGCGCGTTAAATAAACCGCACAAGCACACCACAGGTTAAAATAATGAGGTGCTACTAAACCGCTGACAGTTCGTCGTTCTGGTTATACGGCACTTCACCGCGAAGGTTCATCCGGTATGTCCCTGAACATGTCTGTTAAATCTGTGTTGGCACTTTGGAACAAACTTTGTGCTGTATCAAGCTTCGTTATTTGCAACGCTATTGTGTTGTCCTCTAGCATAAGCGCTTGGTTGTCCGGTAACGGCTCTTCAGCCACCGTTGAAATCGGGTAACCAGCGCTTTCAACAGCTTCATGACTATCAACAGGTTCATGATCATCAACAGCTTCATGACCACCCACTGCTTCAGAAACAGCTGGAAGGTCCTCCAACCACCCCCATGCGTTATTACTCGTTGGCGCCGTATCTGATGATAGTAAGTCTTCTGGCAAGACATCGGTGCGCGTGTAGTGAATCGCGCACTCATCCTTTGGCTCCAACTTATCCAAGCTAAACGTATCGGTTAAGTGGCCGCCCCGTATTGGATCGTCACTTATCATTCCCAAAGAAGAACTATTAGAAAGCATTGTTGCCGCCGAAACAAACCGTGGTTCAGCCACTGAAGAGACAACCCGTGGAAGCAGCTCTTGCGTACGCTCACCTGCATTCGAGTCTAACCAGGCCGTTGCACTGCCTAAGCCTTCAGGTACAGCCGCCAACAGCATGGGCTCGCCGGCACCAGCAAGCAACATATCACTGTGTGAGTCTGTGTTGTCTTCAGGAGTGCCATCCGGGCCATTCTGACCATCATCTGTAATATTAACGTGGTTATGGAATAGCTGATCTGCCGTATCCAGGTTCGCTGTTGGCAGTACTTCCACAACGACGTTCAATGTGATCGAATCGCCAACGTTCATAACAGGGTACTGCCAGGTAATTGTTCCAGCCACTGGATCTACCTCACCACCATCGGCATCGACAATGGTCAGTATCGTCACTGGATAGGTATCGACAATCACCACACCAGTACCAGCCTGCGTACCGTGATTGTCAGCCTCAATCACGTACGTGAACTGAGAGGTTGGCGCCACCATCTCAATATCGTTTGTCTTGCTTATACCATAATCGGGCGTAGCTATAATTTCATCGATATCGACTGCTTGATTATTTTCAGGGTTCGGATCTTGGCCATTCATGCCATCGTCTTCTACCGACACGGTATTGGTAAATGAATCGGAAAGGCTATCACCATTACCATCGATGTCTGGTGTGAGACCCTCCAATACTGACGCCTCAACTGTAAACGTTAGGCTTTCATTGATTGCAAGACTTGGGATATTCCAGCTTATTTGCCCAGTGTTGGCGTCAAACACTCCACCGTTAGAAATACTGATTGGCGAGCCGAGCGCTACGACCGGAAAGTCATCTGTAACGACTATCCCGGTTCCTTCATGGGTTCCTACGTTAGACACCGTTACGGTGTAACTGAACGCCTCGCCTGCTCGTAACGCACCGGTATTAGAGCTGGATTTACTGACGGAATAGTCTGGAGCCGTTAGCGTAATCGCATTTTGCGCAGACGCTACGTAGCCATCACTTCCACCTCGTTCGTCACTATCAATACCATCAGCTTGATCACTTGATGACAAGCTAGACCAATCGATACTAACCGTATTGGCAAGGTTAGCTCCAAAGTCGACTGTGTCTGAAGATACCGTAGCCTGATAACTTACAACTGTATTGCTGCCGTATGATACCTTGTCGAGCGTTAGGTTAAGCGAGTTACCCATCGAGTTATTAGTGACCGAACTTAACCCAATGACCGACGCACCATTAACTGTAATTGAACCGGGGTGGAAGACCATGCCCGGTGGCAGGTTATCAACAACATTTACGTCCATTGCATCAGTGCCAAACGGCGTGGATTCATTGGTGACAACGACAGTATAAGTAACGGTTTGTCCCAAGTGAGGTAGAGCGTCATCAACGGCCTTACCGACTGATAGTTCTGGCTCTAATACCGTAACGTTTGGAGCTTGGGCTATCGTACTTCCATCACCAGGACCGTTATTTAAACCATCGCCGTCGGTATCGTATCGCAGCTCCACATTGTTATTCAGCTGAACCCCAGCGCTAACCAGGTTCGCGTTAGTTACGTAAACTCGATACGCCAGGGTCACACTTTCTGTCACATTGTTATCGGTGTTGCTATTTACGATATCGCCCAATTCGAATGATAAGGTACCTGTGCTGCCGTGACTCGGGGCCGATATTGCACCAAAGTTACCAGCACCGATACTGGTGCTAACGTCTGATGAATTCGTCGACACACTTATCAAGGAATCAAACGCTAACCCAGCATCTAACGTATCAATGATTTCTGCTGTTGAGGTCACCCCTTGCGGAATGTCCACAACAACTTGGTAGGTAATAAATTCACCATTGACTACTTCGCTATTGCTATTGGCCCCATTGGCAATACCCGTATCTACGATGCTTTTATGAATATCCGCAATGGAGAATATAGCGGTATCGGTGTCGTTACCCGAACCTGCGTTTGTGGAGCCATAGATATCCGCCCCATCGATTGCATTGTCTGCATCGAGTGTGCTCCAGCTAATGCCCGCTGTATTCGATATGAAATCACCCGCATCCACAGAATCATCCACCATGCCAGACACAAGCACAGTAACCGATTCACCAAATGCAAGATCAAAGCTAGCATTACTTAAGGTATTACCAGTTACGCTAAAGCCAGAAACCTGCGCCCCTGAACTGCTAACTGAGTCTATTACGGGGTTAGTAATTCCTGCTGGCAGTATATCCAGAAAGTTCACATCATAAGCAGACGCTTGAGAGTCGGCCGTGTGTTGAACAGTAAATTGATACGTGATGAGATCACCCGCTTCACTGGGGATGTTCACGATATCTTTGAGCACTTCCAACTCTGGTGCAATTACGCTTACCGGTTCCGCCCCAGCCTCAGTGGACCCATCATTTGGCCCGCTGTTGTCGCCATCTCCATCTATATCCCAAAGGAAATCAACGCTATTATTCAATTCGGCTCCAATGGGAGCTGTAATTGAGTCATTGGCTACGTAAACGCGATAATGTAAAGTCAACGTTTCAACAGTACCTACAGGCGCAGTATTATTTACATCACCCAACACAACACTTATCGAGTTAGTCACCTCATTGTAATTGGCTTGCACGGTACTGAAATCGCTCTGCGATAAATTGGTAGTCAGGTTTGTGCTACTGGCCGTAACACTTATGCCATTTACCGTATCAAAGACCAGCCCTGCGTCTAACACATCTACCAACTCTGCAGCCGGTGAAGATCCTTGCGGCACCTCAACGACCACTTCATAGTGTATAAACTCGCCGGCCACAGCTTCACTGTTATCGTTAAACGAATCGTTTATTCCAGTGCCAACAATGCTTTTCTCAATATTTGCAATTGAGAACTCCGCTGTATCAAGTGCACTATCTAGCGCCTCTCCGGCATCAAAGCCATCGTCGCTATCAGCATCCAAGGTACCCCATTGAATGTCAGCCGCATTGACAATGGTATCGCCTTCAGTCACGGCATCATTTAACTGAGCAATGACTGTAAGCGTAACGGAATCACCAACACCAAGATCAAAACTTGCGTTGTTTACGCTGCTGCTGGTGGCGGTATTAGTGGTAGTAAACCCCGCCACCGCATTGCCAGCGCTATCGATCGCAGACAACACCGATGCATTAACAACACCGGTTGGTAAACTGTCACTAAACACGATATCGTATGCAGTGGCGTTGGATTGCGCTAACGATGCATCCGTGGCATCACTATGTCGAATAACAAAGGTGTACTCAATCGTATCACCTACGTCTGCCGGCACTTGCGTGATCGATTTCTCAATGATTAATTCAGGGACTAGCGTTGTGACACTGGTTTGATCAGTTAGGCTGCCGTCGTTGGCATCGACATTGTCACCATCGTTATCAGCGTCCCAAATGAGCGTGGCACTGTTATCCAGTACTTCACCCAAAACGATGTCAGCATCGGTATATACGCGATAGGTCACGGTAACAGTATCTGCAACTGAATTATCTGTATTAGTATTGGTTATGGTGCCAAGATCAAACAGAACAGTATTGCCACTGACGACAGGTGAAGCAATGGAATTTGAAACATCGACACCCGAAGATGGCGCAACGGTGATGGCGTAACTTGGATCGAAAACCAAATTTGGATTAAGCGTATCGGTAATCTGTGCCATCGGGGTGGTACCCTCAGGCACTGTTACCACTAACGAATAGACAACAAATTCACCGGCAACAACCTCAGCGTTATCGTTTGTTGCGTCATTAATGCCTGTGGACGCAATGAGTTTGTCAAACGTTGGTGAGGCAACAACAAAGCTATCACTGTCTTCATCCTCCCCACCATCTTCTACCGACTGATTTCCCTGACCATTATCACCGAGTGTATCCCAAGTAATCTGCGCAGTATTGGTAACCGTTGTACTGGCTGACGCACTGGTGTTAGCCGTGCCCGTTACAGTCAAAACAATGGAATCACCTAATGCCAAATCGAAATCCGGATTAGTAACGGTGTTCCCATTAACGACAAAACCCGTTACTGGGCTAGAAGCACTGTCTAAAGCCGATACGATGCTTACGTTACTAATTTGCGATGGCAGCACGTCACTAAAACTTGCATCGAATGCAGCGGCCTGTGAATTAGGCGTGTGATTAATAGTCATTTCGTACGTGACCGTGTCACCCGCATCAGCGGGCATGCTCATCAACACTTTGGAAACTTCCAGCTCAGGTGCAATTACAGTAATATCTGGAGAACTCGCTTCCGTTGTCCCATCACCCAAACCATCATTACTACCATCGCCATCGATATCCCACTTGTAGTTAACTGCGTTGTTCAGAGTGGCTCCAACAGGCGCGTTTATCGAATCGTTATCAACAAATACACGATAAGTCAGTGTTAGCGTTTCAACCGCCCCTGCACTGGCGTTGTTTGTGACATCACCCAGCGGTATGGATAATAGATTATTTGACGCATCATAAATGGCAACAATGCCACTAAAATCGTTAGGCGCTAAACTTGTGGTTAAATTCGCGCTACTCGGTACAATGTCAATACCATACGCTGGGTCGAACACCAGCCCGGCATCAAGGGTATCTTCGATCTCTGAGACCAACGTAGTACCGTGCGGAACATCAACGACTAACTGGTACGTGATGTACTCACCTGTGACAGCCTCAGCGTTATCATTACTGGCATCGTTTATACCAGTCGATAATACGGTTTTACTGATATTACCGATCGTAAAATCTGCACTATCACTAGCCGCCTCTGTTGTTTCTACAGCATCGTTACCATCGTCGCTGTCATCGTCTAGCGAGGTCCAGTCAATGTCGGCAATGTTCGTTATTGTGTCGCCCTCGACAACTGCCGGACCAACAATACCACTAATACTGAGCGTAATAGTTTCTCCGAATGCCAGATCAAACCCCGCATGGCCCAGCGTATTACCCGCAAGCGAAAAGCCTGGTATTGGCGCACCGCCGCTATCCACAGCCGAATCGATTATGAGGGCTGTTAGGCCCGCCGGTAGATTGTCAGTTAACGTAATATCATAGGCTGTAGTCTGCGATACACTGGTTGGTGCATCTGCCACCGTGCTGTGTCGAATGACTATCTCGTAGCTAATCGCGTCCCCAACATCACTGGGAATTTGCGTAACACTTTTCTCAACGATCAGTTCAGGCCCTATCACCGTGACTACC
>CAKZUP010000194.1 GCA_937922945.1 uncultured Granulosicoccaceae bacterium | reverse complement strand
GGCATGCGCTTCAAAATCCACTGCAAACGGTGTGGCCGTGGCTGTGGGTGTATCTTTTATAAGGTTATTAAAACTCTCATTACCCGTGTTGTTTTGCAATTTGTTGATCACTGCAAAACCACCATTATCCAACACCAGAATAATCAGCTTTTTTTGCGTCAGCACACTGGAGTAAATGTCGGAGTTCATCATCAAGTAAGAGCCATCGCCAATAAACACAATGGTGTCTTGTTCAGCTTGTTGTTCCATTTGAGCAATGCGCGCACCCCATGCACCAGAAATTTCATAACCCATGCATGAATAACCAAATTCAACATCAACGGTACCGATGTTCAACGTGCGCCAGTTCGCGGTAACTTCTGCAGGTAAGCCACCGGCTGCTGCAACGACTCTGTCGTTAGCATCGCATCGTGCATTAACAACACCAATTGCCTGCGCGTACGAGTTGGGTCGGTTACCGTAGGATACGTTCTGCGCAACATACGTATCCCAATGCTTACGATGGGTTTGTGCAGACTCGGTCCAGCTAGCTGGCGAACTATAGCCGCTCATCGCTTGACCTAATGCAACCAGTGAGCGCTTCGCATCACCCACAACCGTTTGTGATTGATGCTTACTGGCGTCGACACGCCCAACGTTTAACGATACAAATTTCGAATCGCCAGCAAAGGCTGTCCATGAACCAGTCGTGAAATCCTGTAAGCGCGTGCCAACAGCGATGATAACGTCAGCCTCTTCAGCAATGGCATTCGCTGAATTTGAACCGGTCACGCCGATGGGGCCAATGTTTAACGGGTGAGTGGCCAACATGTTCGCCCTACCCGCAATGGTTTCTACCACTGGAATGTGATGAGTTTCTGCAAACGCGTGAAGTTCTTTAACCGCCTTCGAGTATTGCACCCCGCCACCGGCAATAATCATTGGCCGTTGTGCGGTTTTAATCAAAGCAGCGGCTTGTTCAATTTCAACAGCATCGGGCCCACTACGCCGAATGCGATGCACTTTCTTTTCAAAAAACACCGATGGAAAATCGTATGTCCAACCCTGAACATCTTGCGGCAGACCAAAAAACGCAGGACCACAATCGGCCGGGTCGAGCAAAGTTGATAACGCTTGGGGCAACGAATGAAGAATTTGTGCAGGATGACAAATACGATCCCAATAGCGTGTTACGGGTTTGAACGCATCGTTAACCCCGAAGGTTGGGTCGTTAAAGTTTTCCAATTGCTGCAACACAGGATCGGGCAATCGGGTTAGAAACGTATCCCCACAAAGCAGTAGCATCGGTAAGCGGTTGGCGTGAGCTAACGCTGCAGAGGTCAATAAATTAGATGTACCCGGGCCTGCAGATGCGGTACAAAACATCATCCGTTGACGCAAATGATATTTAGCGTACCCCGCCGCAGCAAAGCCCATGCTTTGTTCGTTCTGTCCACGATACAACGGCAGCTCATCTTTGTGATCGAATAGCGCTTCGCCCAGGCAGGTTACATTGCCGTGGCCGAAAATGCCAAAGCCGCCACCAAATACGCGTTGCTCGTTTCCATCTATATCAATGAACTGATTGGCCATCCAGCGCACAATGGCTTGGGCGGTGGTCATGGTTTCGGTAGCGTGCGGTGAGCTCATAATTATTCACTGGCGAAAAAACAGGGTTGGTCAACACGAAAAGCGTTTGACGATTCTATAATAGCGAGGATACAATAAATGCAACCGGTTGCAAAGCCATAGTTGCATGAATAACACCTGATCAACCGCACGCTTTTGCCCTACTATCTCACCTAATTTTTACAGGCCAAACAAGATGACCATCAGAATTGGAAACGCCCCCTGCTCATGGGGAGTGGAATTCGCCAATGACGAACGTAACCCGAGCTGGGAGACCGTTCTCAAAGAGTGCAGTGACGCTGGCTACACCGGCATCGAGCTGGGTCCCGTGGGTTTTATGCCCGAAGACCCGGATGTGCTTGCTGCTGCGCTGGAAAAGCACCAGCTGGAGTTGATTGGCGGTGTGGTATTTCGCGCATTTCACGACCCTGCGCAATGGGACGATGTGCTCGATGGTGCGAAACGAACCTGTGAAGCGCTGGTCGCTCATGGTGCAAAACACTTTGTGTTAATCGACTCCATCTCTGAGCGACGGGCACCCACTGCGGGCCGTGCTGCAGAGGCAGAACAAATGGATGATGCTGAGTGGCAGGCCTATCGAGACAGAATTGTGACTGTTGCAAAAATGGGCGCTGAAGAATACGGGCTTATTCCGGAAATTCATCCACACGCTGGCGGGTTTATGGACTTTGAACCTGAAGTTGAGCGACTGCTCTCTGAAGTTGATTCAAACATAATGAAGATTTGTATCGACACAGGCCATTGCACGTATGCAGGCTTTGACCCGGTAGCGTTTATGCAGCGCCACATGGACAGAATTACGTATGTGCATTTCAAAAACACCGATGCCAAAGTGAAAGCCGATGCCATTGCCAACCGCACCGGCTTCTATGATGCCTGTGGCCAGGGCATCTTTTGCCATCTTGACAAAGGTGAAGTGGACTTCCCTGCTGTGCGTCAGTTGTTACTGGATTCAAACTATTCCGGTTGGTGCACCATAGAACAGGACTGCGACCCAACGCTGGATGTGAGTCCGGTAGACGATGCCAGAATCAATCGCGAGTACTTACAATCCATTGGCTTTAGCTAATCTGCGAACACATAACGGCAAACAACCCTGTAAACAACAATCGGCCGTAACGCGTTAACAACAGACTCAAGTTACGAACGAATATAACGGATACAAGCATGACAAAACTAAAATGGGGCATGATCGGTGGCGGCGAAGGTTCGCAAATAGGCCCAGCGCATCGATTGGGCTCAGCACTCGACGCGCTATTTGAATTCACAGCTGGTGCGCTTGATCACCGACCTGATGCCGGACGAGAGTATGCACAACGTTTAGGACTGGCCACCGACAGATCGTATGGCGACTGGAAAGAAATGCTGGAAGGCGAGCGAAACCGCGATGATCGAATCGATCTGGTAACGGTTGCCACGCCGAACTCAACGCACTATGAAATTACCAAAGCCTTTTTGGAAGCCGGTTTTCATGTGTTGTGCGAAAAACCCATGACCATGACGGTTGAGGAAGGTGAAGATATCGTCCGCACATCGGCAGAAACAGGTTCTATTTGCGCGGTTAATTACGGGTACACAGGCTACTCGCTGGTTAGACACATGCGAGCCATGGTGGCCCGGGGCGATCTTGGCAAAATAAGACTGGTTAACGCAGAATTCGCGCATGGTCATCATGCCGATGCCGCCGATGCGGATAACCCACGCGTACGTTGGCGCTACGATCCTGCGCAAGCAGGTGTGTCAGCCCAATTTGCCGATTGCGGTATTCACGCTATGCACATGGCATCGTTCGTTACCGG
>CAKZUP010000193.1 GCA_937922945.1 uncultured Granulosicoccaceae bacterium | reverse complement strand
TGGTGCCGAGAAGAGGACTTGAACCTCCACGAGCATAAGCTCACTAGCACCTGAAGCTAGCGCGTCTACCAATTCCGCCACCTCGGCAAAGGTTATCTTCTGGAATTTCGGGAAGAGCGCGAAATGTACCGAAGCTCAGCCAAACTGTCAACGTTGAATGAAACTAAAATGTTGAAAACGTCTATTTAGCGTACCCTTGCTAAAGTTTTTTAAATATATTCCTATGAGTAAGCCCAAAATCAAGAAAAATAACAAGAGTAAACGTCGCCACAAATCCGGTGACCCTCATCTAGCCCGCGAGCAAGCCAAATATGGTGAGCCTATTGCCAGCAGGGAGTTCATTCTCGAGTTGCTCGGCAAAGAGAAAGCTCCGCTAAATTTCGATGCTTTGGCAAAGCGGCTCGGCCTTAGCGAAGATGCGAAAGGACTGGATGCGCTAAGCAGGCGCGTCCGAGCGATGCAGCGCGATGGACAACTCATTGAAAATCGTAAACGTGGTTTGGTGCCAGTGGATACCGATACCTTGCTGGCAGGACGCATTAACGCTCACCCCGACGGTTTCGGATTTCTGGTGCCTGAGAAAAACGATGGTCAGGGAGACATATACCTTAACGGTAAACAAATGCGATTGGTATTGCATGGCGACCGTGCGGTGGTTTGTCTTGCGGGTGTAGATCGGCGCGGGCGTCGTGAAGGTCGTATCGTCGATGTGGTTGAGCGTGCCAACAAATCTGTCGTTGGGCGCTTTTTGGAAGAAAAAGGTGTGCTCGTTATCGCGCCTGATAACAAACGAATCCATCAGGATGTCATGATTCCTGAAAACGAACGTGGCGATGCCGTGCACGGCGATATTGTGGTTGCCGAAATCGTCGAGCAGCCGAATCGACATAATCCTCCCGTTGGAAAAGTGATTGAAGTACTTGGCAAGCACATGCAGCCGGGCATGGAAATCGATATGTCGTTGCGAAGTCATGATATCCCGTTCGAGTGGCCTCAAGAGGTGCTCGATCAAGCCAATGGATTCTCCACTGCAATAGAAGACAAAGACAAGATGGGCCGGAAAGACATTACCCGGCTGCCGTTGGTCACTATAGATGGCGCGGATGCCAGGGATTTTGATGATGCCGTTTATTGTGAGAAAACCAGCAGTGGTTGGCGATTGCTTGTTGCGATTGCCGACGTGGCTCACTATGTTATGCCGGATACCGCATTAGATAAAGAAGCGGAGAATCGAGGTACATCGGTTTACTTTCCCGGTCGTGTTGTGCCGATGTTGCCTGAGGTGTTATCCAACGGTTTGTGCTCAATAAATCCAGATGTTGAAAGGCTGTGCATGCTGTGCGAGATGACACTGGACGATATGGGGGCGATTAAACGGGCACGTTTTTACAATGCCGTTATGTTATCCCACGCTCGGCTTACTTACTCTCAGGTGAACGAAATTCTCACCGATGAAACCAGTGACCTGCAAAAGCAATACGAAACGGTAGTGCCTCATTTGCGTAATCTGCACGAGTTGTACGGCATTCTTTCGGCGAGCCGGTCACGTCGAGGCGTTATCGAGTTCGCATCAACGGAAACCCGTATTCTTTTCGATGAGAATAAAAAAATCAGCGAGATCGTCCCGATTGTTCGCAATGATGCGCATAAGCTCATAGAAGAGTGCATGATATTGGCAAATGTTGCGACCGCAGGCTTTTTAGAGCAACACAGCGTGCCGGCTTTGTATCGCGTACACCATGGCCCTAAGTCTGATCGTCTTGAAGATCTACGATCATTTTTATCGTTGCGTGGCTTGAGTTTGCGGGGTGGCGATCAACCTACGGCGATGGACTATGCCACATTGTCAAAGCAGATAGAAGAGCGCCCCGATCGTTCAGTCATTTCAACGCTTATGTTGCGTTCAATGCAACAAGCTGTGTATCAACCGAAGAATGAAGGTCATTTCGGGTTGGCATTAAATCAATATGCGCATTTCACTTCTCCCATACGTCGATACCCGGATTTATTGGTGCATCGTGCCATCAAGCATGTGCTAAAACGAGATAGCATTATTAACTACCGGTATTCGGCTGATCACATGAAGGCTTTGGGTGAAAGCTGTTCGACTACCGAACGGCGTGCTGAAGAGGCAACACGAGACGTTGTTAGTTGGCTTAAGTGTGAATTCATGCAGGATCATATAGGCAGCGAATATGCCGGTGTGATAACAGCCGTTACCTCCTTTGGTCTATTTATTGAATTAACCGATATTCATGTGGAAGGGCTGTTACACGTAACTAACCTGGATCATGATTTTTATCGTTTTGAACAAGCCGAGCAAGCCATGATCGGCGAACGTACAGGTAAGCAATACCGACTGGGTGATGCGATTAATGTGCGAGTAGATTCGGTTAATCTGGAAGACCGTAAAATCGACTTTGCTGAGCAGGGTAGTGAAGCGAACAGGAAAGAGAGCAGGAAAAAAGATAAAGGCTCCAGAAAATGGGAAGACGCAAAAAAAGCGTCTTCCCGAAAGCCCAAGAAACACAAAAAAGCCAGGAAAGATACGCTTAAAGATAAAGCGGTCGTGGCAGCAACCGCAGTTACTGATGCGCCGATAACCACTGACGCATTGGCAGCAGATGACGCAACAGCGCAGTCCACTGATCTACAGTCAAAGATGCCTTCAACAAAGAAAACAGCAACAAAGAAAACAGCAACGAAGAAGACCGCTGCGAAGAAGACTGCGACTAAGAAGACCGCTGCGAAGAAAACTGCTGCGAAGAAGACTGCTGCGAAGAAGACTGCTGCGAAGAAGACTGCTGCGAAGAAGACTGCTGTGAAGAAAACTGCAGCAAAGAAAACTGCAGCGAAGAAGACTGCTGTGAAGAAAACTGCAGCAAAGAAAACTGCAGCGAAGAAAACTGCAGCGAAGAAAACTGCAGCGAAGAAAACCGTAGCAAAGAAGGCTGTCTCGAAGAAAACGAAAGCCAAGAAGGCATCGAGTAAAAAATCAAAGCAGAGCGGTAAACGCTCGTGAGCTTGGTGGCTTCCCCTTCGTGTAAGCGTGCTTGCTCTTCTGGATTTGGAGCAGGCGTGTGAGTGACACCACCCAGGTCGGTGGAATGCATGCGGTCAAGGCTCTACTGAAGGCCAATGCGGCCGACACAAAATCGCTGTTGATTCAAAAAGGTCGCCGCGACACAAGAATGAGGGCCCTCGTCTCGCTGGCCCAAAAGGCCGGTATTCCAGTTCGAGAGTTATCGCGATTGGAGTTAGATGCGCTTGCTGGTGAAATTGAGCATCAGGGTGTTTTAGCGGAAGTGGTCGGCCAACCCATTGGCAACGAGAAGGCATTGTTCGAGTGCGTGTCTGACAAAGCAAAGCCGCTTTTATTGTTAGTGCTCGACGGTCTGCAGGATCCACACAATCTGGGTGCGTGTATTCGCAGTGCGGATGCAGCGGGCGTCGATGCTGTGGTAATTCCCATGGATAACAGCGTCGGTATTACACCTGTTGTGCGAAAGGTGGCATCGGGCGGAGTTGAAACTGTGGCGATATTCCAGGTCACCAACCTTCAACGAACCCTGAAAAAACTCAAAGCAGATGGAATTTGGGTATACGGGGCCGCCGGCGAGGCGTCAGAGTCGTTGTATGATATTGATTTTAAAGGACATACGGCATTGGTTATGGGCTCGGAAGGTGGCGGTTTGCGTCGCTTGACGCGAGAAGCCTGTGACGGTCTGTTCAACATTCCCATGCACGGTAGTGTTGGTAGCCTGAATGTATCGGTTGCCGCAGGAATCAGCCTGTTTGAAGTGTGTCGGCAGAGGCGATAATTTTCCTGGAAAACGCGCGGGCAGGAGATTGTCACATAGCACTGAGTGCTGTAGAATTAACCGGCTAAGCAGTACGGCAATATTGCCATTCTCCTTGTTCTGGCCACCAACACGAGGTGTGTACGGACAAAACCCATAGGGAGCAGTTATGCGACATTATGAAATCGTGTTCCTCGTCCATCCGGACCAGAGCGAACAAGTGCCTGCCATGGTAGAACGTTACCGCGGTATTATTGAATCTCAAGAAGGCGTCATTCATCGCCAGGAAGACTGGGGTCGCCGCCAGTTAGCCTACCCAATCAACAAAGTTTACAAAGCACACTACACGCTGCTGAACATCGAGTGTAATCAGGCAGCACTTGATGAACTAACGAGTGCGTTCAAATTTAACGATGCGGTAATTCGACACATGGTTCTGGTTCAAGACAAGCCTGTCACCGAGCCTTCACCTCTTATCAAGAAAGAAGAAACCCGTGGTGATGAAGAGCGTCGTGCACGTAGTGCCGATAGCGATTCAGCGACTTCGGACGACAGCACTTCGGGCGACGGTGGCTCAGACGAACCGCTGTCTGATTCTTCTTCCGATGAAGTCGAAACGGTTGCATCTTAATTTTTTGGAGTTGAATTATGTCTCGTTATTTCCGTCGTCGTAAATATTGCCGTTTTACCGCTGAAGGTATTTCAGAAATCGATTACAAAGATCTTGAACTCCTTAAAGGTTTTGTTACTGAAACCGGTAAAATCGTACCAAGCAGAATCACTGGCACAAAAGCCCGCTATCAGCGTCAGCTTTCAACGGCTATTAAGCGTGCGCGTTACATTGCGTTGCTACCGTACACTGATCAGCACTAATCGTTTCTGCTAATCACATTTTTGCCGGTCAACATTCGACTGGATTAATAGAAGGGTTGTCGCGATGTTAGGCATCGCCAGAATTGCTGAGATGGGTTTAGGAGCTGCTGCTACGATCACGGCGGCAATAACGCTACTCGGGATTCTTGCGCTCGATATCAGCGTGGTGTTTGGTTTGTTGTTAACACCAATTGCCCTGATGCTCAGTGCGGCCGTGCTCGCGTTTGTTGCCTTACGGCACGGCGAGCAATCGGCAGTAACCACAGCGTTAATCGCAGGTTTAGTGACTGCAGGTGTGTCCGCGTATCTGTTGGGTGATGCCAAGATAGTGCTGATCTTTACCGCTATCTGTTGGCTTTCGGCTGTGTTCGTTGCGAGTGTTTTGCGCGGAACAGTCAGTTTGAAAATTGCTGTACTGAGTGCGGTGCCGGTTGCTGTCGTAGTCGCCTTGCTTGCTAGTTTTTTTAAGGCCGACGTTACGCACTATTGGCAATTTTCGCTACGCAAGAGTCTGTCTAGTTTGACCGATGCGGAGTTGGAGCAGCTCGGCGAACAGAAGCTGACTCTGCTGCTCGACATGATGCCGGTTCTGTTGGCCGAATCAGCCAGCAGTTGGGCATTTTTTATCGTGGTTTGTGGGGTTTTTATTGCCAGATTCTGGCAAGCGCAGTTGTTTAACAATGGTGGTTTTCAAAAAGAATTCCACACGCTGCGACTTGGTAGAGAAGCGGTAGCGGTGTTTGCGGTTGCGTTTGTGTTGGCAAAACTATTTATGGGTTCGTTTTGGGCATCCATTGCAACGGCGATGATGTTCGTGTTTTTTTTACAAGGTTTATCTGTACTGCATTGCATCACCAAGCAACGCGGTCTGAGTACGGGTTGGTTGTCGGGTATGTACGCTATTTTATGGCTACCACCAACCATGTTTGCACTAAGCGTGCTGGGAATTGCCGATAACTTTTTCCAGATACGTAAAATTTAAGTTTGTATCGGGGATACACATGCAAGTCATACTGTTAGAAAAAATTGAGAAAGTCGGCGCGCTAGGCGATTTAGTCGATGTTAAATCTGGGTTCGCGCGTAATTTTCTGCTGCCTCAGGGCAAAGCCGAGATGGCCACGAAAACGAATATTGAAGCGTTCCAGGCTCGTCGAGCTGAATTGGAAAAGCAGCAAGCAGAGGCTCTATCGGCCGCTCAAGCGCGTGCTGCGCAGCTGGAAGGTCTGAGCGTCACCATCACGTCCAGAAGTGGAACTGAAGGTAAATTGTTTGGCTCTGTGGGTACCGAGGAGATTCGGGCTGCTATCGAGTCTGCAGGTGTCGAAGTGGAGAAGAAAGAAATTCGTCTTCCGGATGGGCCGCTTCGCAATGTTGGCGAACACCCCATTTCGTTGCACCTGCACGCCGACGTTGACTCAGAAGTCACTGTTAACGTAGTGGGCGAAGAGGCGGAATAGTCCGCTTTTTCTATTGTTGTGCACTTTGGCTTGGCATTTGGCTTGTGTCGGTCAGTCGCGAGTTGGTCAGCCGTGGGTTGGCCAGCTCACTGAAGTGCAAATTAAGTGTTCAATCTGCGTTCAATCACGTGGCTGATTGTGTCGAATTTAGTAATCTCACGGCGTTAGCTGATAAAGTGGCTCGTCTCTGTTTCATCGCTTTGAGGCGCTCCTGATGGCGTTTACCCCGGACGACATTGCCGTCGACTACCAGTCTGATTTTGAGTCTGACTTCGAGTCGACTAGTCAGTTAGCCGAACAACTGAGTGCTGCGCGCATGCCGCCACACTCTATAGAAGCCGAGCAAGCCGTTCTAGGCTGTCTGCTGCTGAATTCTGAAGCCTTCGACAAAATTTCCGAAACGGTGACAGAGACTGATTTTTATCAGTACAACCATCGAGTCATTTTCCGCGCTATCAATACGCTGGTCAGCGACAACATGGTTCCGGATGTGGTTACTGTGGTTGGTCAGCTGCAAAACATGGGGTTGTTGGAAGATGCCAATGGCGTTCACTACATCGGCGCTATTGCACAAGAGACCCCCAGTGTTTCCAATATTAAAGCGTATGCCGACATTGTTCGAGAGCGTTCTGTGTTACGTCAGCTTATTGGAGTCGCTAACGAGATTGCTGATAGCGCGTTTGACAGTGAAGGGCGAAGCACCAAAGATCTGCTTGATCAGGCAGAATCGAAAGTGTTTGCCATTGCTGATCAGACCAGCCGAACCGGTAGTGGTGGTTTTACCAATATCAAAACCGTTTTAGCCACTGCGATAGAACGTATTAATGAGCTCTATGAATCCGATGCGGCCATTACCGGTTTGTCTACAGGTTTTGATGAGCTTGACGAAAAAACCAGTGGCTTACAAGATTCCGATTTAATTATTATTGCTGGTCGCCCGTCGATGGGTAAAACAACCTTTGCCATGAATCTGGCAGAGCATGCCGCATTAACCGCAGACGGGCCTGTCGCTGTTTTTTCGATGGAGATGCCGGCTGAACAGCTGGGTATGAGATTGATTTCATCGCTGGGACGGGTTGAACTGCAGAAGCTGCGAACGGGTAATCTTGCCGAGCAGGATTGGCCAAGAGTCACCAGTGCGATAACGCTGCTGAATCAGAAACGCAATTTATTTATCGACGATACGCCGGCTTTAACACCTGTGGAGTTACGCGCTCGATGCAGGCGACTAGCGCGTGAACATGGCATTAGTTTGATTGTTATTGATTACCTGCAACTGATGCAAGTAAGTGGTGGTGGCGAGAATCGCGCCACGGAAATTTCAGAAATTTCGCGATCACTCAAAGCCTTGGCCAAAGAATTAACCGTGCCTGTTATTGCTTTGTCTCAGTTAAATCGTAGCCTTGAGCAGCGGCCCGATAAACGGCCCGTTATGTCTGATTTACGCGAATCGGGTGCAATCGAGCAGGATGCTGATGTGATTATGTTTATTTATCGTGACGAGGTTTATAACCCGGACGATGAGCAGAGCAAGGGCATGGCGGAAATCCTGATTCGAAAGCAAAGAAACGGCCCGATAGGGTCTGTCGTTCTGACCTTTTTGGGTAAATACACGCGCTTCGAGAATTACTCTCCAGAAGTCTATTCCGGTGAGTTCAGCTAATTGAGTTCATTAATTTGAGTTCAGTTTATTTCACGCTGAGCGATAGCTTGATGTCACACAGCATGAAGCGCAGATTTATCGTTTGTTTAGGGCCTGCCAAGTCCGCCTGATGATAGTAACGATACACAGTGAAGATACACAGTGAAAAATAGCGCTTCGTACAGTAAAAGTCTGGTTGATCATGACGCATAAACGGGCCTTACGCATTAGCGTTGATCTCGCTGCCATCCAACATAATCTGGAGATCGCGCGCATCCGTTCCGGCGGCCAAAAACTATTCGCCGTGGTTAAAGCCGATGCTTATGGGCATGGAGCTGTGCAAGTAGCAGGTGCGCTGAGTCTTGCGGATGGCTTTGCTGTGGTCACGCTTGCAGAAGCTATAGAGTTACGTCAGGCATCAATCGATAAACCCATACTCGTTCTACAGAGCGCGCAGTCCAAGCAAGAGTGCGACGCTTTTTACGAATACCAGCTCTGGCCGGTTATTCACTGTGCTGATCAATATGCGTGGTTTAGTGAAAGCGGGCATGCAGGTGAACTGCAGCCCTGGATTAAAATTGACACAGGTATGGGCAGACTTGGTTTTCAGGCAAAAGAAGCCGCCAGGTTGCTATCGACTAAAAACGTTTTAAGCTGGGCCGGAGCCATGACACACTTCGCCAGTGCGGACGAGCCAGAGTCGGCACAAACACAGAATCAAATCGATCGGTTTGCGAATGTTGTGCAGCCTCATTTAATTGCGCATCCATCCATGCAACTCAGTCTTGCGAATTCAGCTGGAGTGCTGGCCTGGCCTGCATCCCAAGCCAATTGGGCAAGACCGGGCATTATACTTTATGGTTCGAACCCAATTCAAACCGGCATCACCGATGCGCCGCAATTGCGTGCAGCTATGCGTGTAAGCGCACCGCTGATATCACTTAAGCAGTACAACGCGGGCGATAGCATTGGTTACGCTGCGAGCTACACATGCACAGAAGCCATGCGAGTAGGCTATGTGGCTATTGGCTATGGTGATGGCTTGCCAAGAGTGCTGGATGCATCGGCCACAGTTTATATTCAGGGCGAGGCATGTCCCATTATTGGTCGTGTGTCAATGGATTCCATTGCGGTCGATTTACGTAAGGTGAACGATGTGCAGCTTGGCGAACACGCAGTTCTTTGGGGAGAAGAGCATCCGGTGGAAATACTTGCTCGCGCCGCCAACACCATCAGCTACGAATTGTTGACGTCAATCAAAGGGCCGCGTGCCTACAGCTGAACGAAAAACGTGCTGAATGTGCTATTACCTGGATACTTAGGCCTCTGGAATCATAGTCAATTTGCACTATGCTCCCTTGTCGACCGGTTAATCTTTGTAGCGTGTAATGGAAGTAGTGCACAGAATTGACCGAGAGTCGGTAATATGACGAACGCTTAGTCAGGGGCACTAGGCTTTGTAGGCGCTCTAATTTCTTGGATTGGCCCAGCCGGAACTAACCGGCTTTTTCAGTCCGTTTGATGAACTTTAGTGTTGTCTGTGGGCCCGATTTGTCTGACTAATTGACTTTTATTAACGTTCTAAAAGCTCTAATTTGCCTGGCTTGTCTTCCCAGTCTTTGGCATCTGCTGGTGGTTCTTTTTGAATGGTAATAACTGGCCATATAGCAGAGAGTTCGGCATTCAGGGCCAGATATTGCTCGTCTTCTGGCTTCATGTCTTCCTCGGCGACAATGGCGTTGATGGGGCATTCCGGCTCACACAGAGAGCAGTCAATGCACTCTTCAGGGTCGATAACGAGAAAATTGGGGCCTTCGTGGAAGCAATCCACAGGACACACCTCGACACAATCCGTGTATTTGCATTTGATACAGTTCTCAGTAACGACGAATGTCATGGTTATTCTCTCTGTGGTTTGGCTTGCTAGTTGCAGATAGTATCAAAAATTGCCGATACCTTGGGCTTGTGCGATGCCAAGTAGGGCATGCAGATTCATTAGTATTGGGGATTGGCGTTTAGCCCGTGCGTCTTTCAAGCTAAGTTCCCTGGAGTAGGGTGGAGTAGAAATGAAACATATAAGAAAAGCCGTTTTTCCTGTCGCTGGCATGGGCACGCGTTTTTTACCTGCGACAAAGGCCAATCCCAAAGAAATGCTGCCAGTGGTGGACAAGCCATTGATTCAGTATGCTGCGGAAGAAGCAGTGGCGGCTGGCGTCGACACGCTTATTTTTGTTACTGGTCGAAACAAGCGATCGATTGAAGATCACTTTGATACTGCGTACGAAATGGAGCGCGAGCTTGAAGCCAAAGGCAAAGATAAAATGCTCGAGGTTTTACGTGGCATTCTGCCCAGTCACGTTAACTGCGTATTCATTCGCCAGTCTCAAGCACTGGGTTTGGGGCATGCGGTGTTGTGTGCAAAACCGGTTGTTAACGATGAGCCTTTCGCCGTAATCCTGGCAGATGATTTAATCAATTTCAGTGAGCAACCATGCCTGAGTCAAATGGTTGATGTGTTTAATTATCAGCACTGTTCGATACTGGGTACAGAACCTGTGCCCAAAGAAGATGTCAGTTCCTATGGCATTGTTGCTGGCCATGAAGTTAAACCTGGACTAATGGAAGTGTCTGGTATTGTTGAGAAGCCGAAAGTTGAAGATGCGCCAAGTAACATTGCTGTTGTCGGTCGCTACATCCTGACACCGCGTATCTTTCACTTGCTGGAGAATACTCCTCGAGGTGCAGGTAATGAAATCCAGTTGACTGATGCAATCGCAGAGCTGTTATCCGAACAACGTGTGCTGTCATATAATTTCGATGGTCGTCGATTCGATTGTGGTAGCAAGCTTGGATATTTGAAAGCTCAGGTTGAATTCGCGTTAGAGCATGAAGAGCTGGGCCATGAGTTTGGGCAGTACCTTGAAGAGCTGAATCAGCGAATGGAAGGTAACGTTGTGCCGCTAGCGAAGAAGGCTGGAAAATAAGCGCAACTCTGCAACCTCCGCCTACAACGAAATAGGGAAGGCCAGCATGTAGAATGCTGGCTTTTTTTTTCGCGTATTGTCAGACTTTCAACTTTTAGGGAATTGAATTTTACGGTTTCCTAACCATCATATTCACTTGGCGTTAGAACTTATTAAGCCCTGAGCTTTTCGTTGCTTGGGTCGTACAGTGGTTCGGCCACCACAGTTGCGTTCACTGTATTACCAACGATGCGTACACTCAGTTCTGTACCCGGTTTGCTGAGCTCGCTATTGACATAACCTAGTGCCATACTCTGATTTAATCGGTAACCGAATCCACCGCTGGTGGTATAACCGACTGCGGTATCGCCGTCCATTATTGTGCAGCCGTACAAAGCATCGTGTTCGGTCTGGTCGAGCTGCAGCTGCACGAACATGAGTTCAGAACCGGTTTTTTGCTGTTCAAGTAGCGCTTGCTTACCGGGGAAGTCTGCCTGTTTGTCCAACGTTATAAAGCGATCAAGGCCTGCCATTATTGGCGTTGTCTGGTGGTCAAGTTCAGCTTGCATAGCGCGATAGCCTTTTTCCAGTCGCATACCATCCATAGCATATTGTCCGAAGTCGCGTAGATCCACGCCCACATTTTTTGCAGAGTCGAACAGCGCGCTGTATACCGCCAGCGCAGACTCGTTTTCGACGTGCAGTTCCCAGCCCAATTCTCCAATATAGTTAACCCGCAGAGCCATAAGCTGATGACCTGCCACACTAATCTGTTGCATGGTTAACCATTTAAAATGTTCATTACTCAAGTCACTGTCGCTAATCGGTGCAAGTACGTCACGTGACTTTGGGCCAGCCAATACCAGTGTACTTTGAGTATCAGTAATGTCCTCTATGCTTAACGATGAGTTCTCTGGTAGGGCTTTTTGCAACCAATCTAGATCGTGCACACGCGCTGGTGCGCCACCAATCAGAATGTAGTGTTCGCTACTGATGCAGCTAATGGTCATCTCGCAGCCGATACCACCGTTTTCATAGCAGAAGTAACTGAGTGAAAGTCTGCCCGGTGAAGGCACTCGGCCAGCAATTTGCGAATCGAGCCAGGTGTCGGCACCTGCGCCTTTTAATACAAATTTGGCAAAACCGCATAAGTCGAGTACACCGGCGTGCTCAGCAACGTGCAAGGCTTCTCGCTTGGCGGCATTGAACCATCCACCGTGAGCGTAACTGGCTTCGGTGTTGGTGTCGTCACCGTCTTGCGCAAACCACTGAGGACGTTCGTAACCGCCTCGCGCACCATACTGCGCAGACTTCGCACTTAACGTACTATGCAAAGGGCTGGTGAGTCTTGGTCGGCCACCGGGCCACTCATCGTGCGGAAGACTGATTGCGTATTCACGACCATAAAGTTCGGTGGCTCGTTCTACCACGTAATCCTGATCGGCATAGTGGCCGAATCGACGTGAGTCCATCGACCACATATCCCACTCGGGGCGACCATCGATTATCCATTCTGAGAGTGTTTTTCCAGCACCGCCACCCTGGCAAATACCGAAACTAAAGCTATTGCAGTGATAGACGTTTTCCAATCCGGCAGCAGGGCCCACATTGGGAATGCCATCGGGTGTGTACGGAATAGGGCCGTTGATCACGCGTTGTACACCAACAGTGCCCAGGATAGGGAGTCTTTCACAGGCTTGTTCGATATACCATTCCAGACGCTCAAGGTCGTCAGGGTAGAGTTCATAGGCAAAGTTTTCCGGCAGTTTGCCATCGGCCCAATGTGCTCTGGCATCTTTTTCATAGGGGCCGAGAATAAGTCCGGTTTTTTCCTGTCGCAAATAGTAAGAATCGTCTGGGTCTCTAATTAACGGCATCAGAGAATCTGCCTGTTCCAGTTCGGGCACCGATTCGGTCACCAGGTATTGGTGCTGCATGGAGACGACTGGCAGGTATTGGCCGAACATGGCACTGACTTCACCGGCACGATAACCAGCTGCATTGACGACAATTTCACAGGTGTAGGATGCTTCAGGGGTTGTAACGGTCCACAACTTTCCAGTACGTTCGACGGATGTGACACGGGTAAACCGTTTTATTTGAGCGCCCATGTTACGTGCAGCCGATGCCATGGCTTGTGTGAGCTGACTGGGGTCGATGTCGCCATCGTGTGGGTCCCATAGTCCACCAACCAACCCGTCAGTATTGAGTTGAGGGCAACGCTCCTGCATTTGTTCGTTAGTCAGCAGCTCATACCCGATATCCATGGCATTGCCCATGTCGTGTACGTGTTGATACTCCTGCATTCGCAACTCACTTTGTGCAAGGCGAATAGAGCCGGTTTGATGGTAGTTAATCGGGTAATTTGGATCTTCTGCCAATTTGGCATACAGCTGGGTGCTGTAGTGCTGCAGCTTGATAATATTCCGGCTGCCGGAAAAAGTCGGGATGTTACCTGCCGCGTGCCAAGTAGACCCCGAGGTTAGCTCATCCATTTCCAACAAAAGCGCATCGGTCCAGCCACGCAGTGCCAAGTGGTAAAGCGTGCTGCATCCGGCCACACCACCACCGATAATAAGAACTTTTGCATCAGCCATCGGGATAAACATCCTGGGAACGATTAAGAGGGTTACAATATTACCTCGCAGGGGCAGAGGCTGGAGCCAGTTTAGCCTAACTTATAGCGACAATATTTTATGGGCCGCTTTGCGCCCTCTTCAAACTGATCAGTAGCGCACAATGACCCCCTCCAATAAAGCAATCAGTGCCATTTTCGGTGTGTTCTTTCTCGAATCGGCTGTGCTTGGCAACTGGATTCCCCGCATACCGGATTTCAAAATGAACTTGGGTCTGAGCGATGCCGCGCTGGGGCTGTGTCTGTTATCGGTGCCGCTTGGCACTATCGTTGGCTTGCTCGTTGCCGGTCGTATTCTGGACCGCACCGGTTTGCGTCAAGGTTGTCAGATTTTTCTGCCGGCATGGGCCTTATCGCTGTTGCTTCCCCCGTTTGCACAGACCCAAATTGTGTTCATGCTGTCTCTTTTTATTAGTGGTATCGCGGTGGGACTGGTCGAGGTGGCCATGAATACCGAAGCCGATCGGTTAGAACAGTCGCTGGGCAAACGCATCATGTCGCGCTGCCATGGTTTCTGGAGTCTGGGTTCACTGGTGGGCGCGTTAACCGGCGGCTTACTTGCACATGCAGGTATGTCGGTGAAATTGCATTTTGTGTTGGTTATGCCGGTTATTGCGTTGTTGGGTATCTGGATGGCAACTCGACTACCCGTTGTGAAGGATGAGCCTGCTACCGGACAATCAACATCGGATGCACTGTTTCGATTGCCTTCCCGTTTTGTTTTGTTGCTTTGCGTCATGCCCATGGGCGTCATGGTGGTTGAAGGTGCGTTTATCGACTGGTCTGCGGTTTTTGTAAAATCGGTGCTCGATGCATCACCACTGCTCATTGGTATTATCTATTCATTTTTTGCCATCGTTATGGCAGCGGTGCGCTTGTTCGGGGATGCCATTGGCGATAGGTACGAGGCCAAATTGATCGTTCAGGTATCCGGCGTATCTGCAGCCGTTGGAATAGCCATATTTGCGTTGTCCACATCGGAGCTGATGGCAATGGTGGGAGCAGCCATCAGTGGCATGGGCGTCGCTATTGTGTATCCGCTAGCGATAACAGCTGCTGCCCGGCGACCCGGTTCCGCTGCAGACAATGTTGCCGCCATAACCATGATTTCGTTTTCGGCGTTTTTGCTTGCACCTCCGCTTATCGGGTTTGTGTCCGAATGGCTTGGGTTGCGCATGGCATTGTTGATGTTGGCACCCATTGCCTTAACATCTGCGCTGCTGGCATCTGAGGTATCGAAAGAATAATCGAGCTCGTCTTCGTAACCGTGTGCTAACAATGCGCAATGGCTTAGCGCAGATTCCACTTGTTATCTGTTACCGGTTCCCGGCGTCTGAATGTCTGATTTCAATCAGGTGATTGGGTAATTCATCGGGTCTGCCATGCGGGGCAGGGAAGTGTTCACACAACACGTTTTTGCAATGGTCTATCGCCTCTTCGAAACCGGTTGCTATATTGCCTTGGCGAACGTGTTGTATAAAGTCATCAATAGTGCTTTGCCAAACTGCGTTGTCTACGGCCGTGGCAACAGCGTCGTCCACAATAATTTCGACGTAGTGCTCTGCAACGGATACAAATATTAAAACGCCGGTATTGTTTTGCGTTAAATGCAGATTTTGCACGAAGAACTGTTCGCGGGCATGTCGCTGTGCCCGTTGCAACTTTATGGCTTTGGGTATCAGCCATAGTCGTATTGGCGCCCATTGAAATACGCTTGCCAGACCAAGAAAAACCAACACCTGTACGTGATACACCCGGGCCAGACCTCGGCTTGAGTCCCCCGGATAATGCCAGCCTGCGGTGGCGAGGTATTGATACAGGAAAAACAGGCCGGGAATACTCAAACTGATAAGCGCTGCCCACAGCAGCGGAATAAATCGATAGCCGTCGCTTTGATCTGCAATAACCGTCACGATTTCACCAGTTGTTCCAGACTCCGCCTGTTGAATCTGTTCGCGTAGTGTTGTTTTTTCAGCTGTTGTCAGAAAGCTCATTACCAACTCCCGGATGCACCGCCGCCGCCGAAACTACCGCCGCCACCGCCGAATCCTCCACCGCCGAAACGACCACCACCAAAGCCACCGCCCATGCCGTGTCTGCCGTGCCTCCCGATTCTGCCTGTGCGCCCACCGCCCCTTGGACCACCGCCTTTCGGGTTCATGAAATAAATAACGATGAACACAGCCACACCGAACAGAAGTCCTACTATAAGATTGCCGGCAACAAGGCTGCTGGCCAGGCCGACAAAGCCTGCTGGAAAGGCGGCGTTGGCCACTCGGTACAATCCGCTTTTGCGCAACAGTCCGGGTATGGCAACCATGCCAATAAAAAAAAGCGGAATAAAATCGAAAGAGCCATCGGCACCGGTTGGACGCTTGGTTGTTCGAGTGGGCTCGGCTTTATATTCACCGGCTACCGCTTGCAGCACAGCATTAACACCGGACTTTATACCGGTGGGGTAATCTTGTTCTTTGAACTGCGGCAGTATGTTGCGGCGGATAATTTGCCCGGCTAAGCCATCGGGAAGTGCGCCTTCAAGTCCGTAGCCCACTTCGATTCGCACCTTGCGTTCGTTCGGTGCTACCAGGAGGATAATGCCGTTGTTTTTATCCTCGGTTCCGATTCCCCATTCACGACCCAGGCGCAGCGCATAGTCTGCAATATCATAGCCGCCCAGTGAATTCACCGTGACGACGACGATTTGATTCGACGTGTCATTTTCGTGTTGGGCCAGTTGTGCATCAAGTTTCTGTTCATCGCTGACATCGAGTATGTTTGCCTGATCAACAACGCGCCCGGTTAAGGTGGGGAAGGTAAGCGTCGATTGCGCTGTTGTCTGTGCTGCTACCGGTGCAGCTGCAAACAGACTTGCCATCCAAAGCACTAATAGTATGGCAAGCGATTGAGGTCGAATTAGCATGTCCGAGTTCGCATAACCGTGTGATAATCGTGAATACGGGTAAGAAAATGATCCTGTTAGTTGTTAGTAAAATTGACGGTTGGGTTTTCTATATCGGCAGGATCGATGCTGAAGGTTTCTTTTGCCGTCGATTCTGAGTACATGAACTTCTTCCACCATCGGCCCGGTATGGTCCGAAGCTCTGTGTTGTAGCGCTGCACCGCTTTTATGTAGTCACCCCGTGCAACTGCAATTCTGTTCTCTGTTCCTTCAAGCTGGTTTTGCAGTTGTAGAAAATTCTCATTCGATTTTAAATCCGGGTAACGTTCGGCTACCAGCAGTAACTTGCTTAAGGCACCACCAAGTCCGGCCTGGTTTTGTTGGAATTGTTGAAACGCGGCAGGGTCAGAGAGCATTTCCGGTGACACATTCATTTGCGATACTTTTGCACGGGCTTCGGTTACTTCAAGGAAGACCTCTTTTTCTTGTTCAGCGAAGCCTTTCACGGTTTCAATAAGATTGGGAACGAGATCGGCCCGTCGCTTGTATTGGTTCTGGACTTCACTCCAGGCTCCATCCACTTCTTCATCGAAGGTGGGAATGTTATTGATACCGCAACCGCTTAACAGAATAACTATTGCGACACTGAGCGCAATCTTTGCTTTCGCACTTATTGCCGCTTTTGCCACAAAAATTGCTTTGAATGGTGTAAATCGCATTGCTATGAGCTGGCTCATAAGATATGTCTCCAAACGAATAGACGAATGATAACAGGAAGCGCAATTCTGATGAGACCAGAGTGTCGCAGGCATGTAACAATACCGTATGCTGAGCTTTAACAATATTGCCTGTCGCCGCGATCGAACCCTGTTGTTCGATCGTGTCAGTTTAGTCATTCATCGTGGCCAGAAAGTCGGGCTTACTGGCGCGAATGGTTGTGGTAAATCATCGTTGCTGGCGATGATCCAAAACGAACTTGAGCCAGATGATGGCGAAATATCGCTGCAACAGAACGTTACCGTTACTCACGTGGCACAGGAAACGCGCAGTTCCGATGCGCCTGCTATCGAATTTGTTATCGACGGCGATAAGCGATTGCGCTCCATTGAATCTGACTTACAGAAAGTTAACGATGATGGCGAGAAGCATGCAGAGCTTCTCGCAGATTTCGAGCAGGCTGGCGGATACAGCATTCATGCGCGTGCAGGATCATTACTAAACGGACTGGGTTTTTTGCCCGATCAGCACACTCTGCCTGTTTCCGGTTTCTCCGGTGGGTGGCGAATGCGCTTGAATCTCGCTCAAGCCTTGATGAGCCCGAGCGATTTACTATTACTCGATGAACCCACCAACCATCTCGACCTCGATGCCGTACTCTGGTTGGAGAACTGGCTGCGAGCAAGAGAAGGTACGCTGCTGATGATCTCACATGACAGGGAATTTCTGGATCGTATAACCACGCATACGCTGCATATAGAGCAGCAAAAAGGCACTTTATACACTGGTAATTACTCTGCTTTTGAGCAGCAAAGAGCGGCGCGTCTGGCCAATCAGCAGGCGATGTTTGAAAAGCAACAGCAAACCATGGCGCAAATGCAATCGTTCGTCGATCGGTTCAGAGCGAAAGCCACCAAAGCCAAACAAGCGCAAAGTCGGTTAAAAATGCTGGAACGCATGACGGCGCTTGCACCTGCCCATGTCGATCATCTGTTTAAATTTTCGTTTCGCGAACCCGATGCATTGCCCAACCCGCTGGTCTCTATCACCAACGCCGATATCGGGTACGATGCCGAGCCGGTGTTAAAGGGCATTAGTTTAAGTATTCAAAGTGGCGACCGCTTGGGTTTGCTCGGTGCCAACGGTGCGGGTAAGTCCACACTGATAAAAGCGATTGTTGGCGACTTGAGTTTGCAGACTGGAGAAAGGCTGCCAGCACAGAAACTGAAGCTTGGCTATTTCGCTCAGCACCAGGTTGATCAATTGCGAGACGAACACACCGCACTGCAAGCCATGATGGATTGCGATGCAAAACTCAGTGACAGCGAAGCGCGTAATTATCTTGGCGGTTTTGGTTTTTCTGGCGATCAGGCCCTTCAGAGCGCCAAAACAATGTCGGGCGGTGAGCGGGCCAGATTGGCGTTAGCGCTGATCGTTTACACCAAACCGAATCTACTGTTGCTCGATGAGCCAACGAATCATCTGGATATTCAAATGCGTGATGCGTTGGCGGAAGCCCTGCAGCATTACACCGGGGCACTGGTGGTTATCTCGCACGATCGCAGCCTGCTGCGTTCGGTTGTGGACGATCTGGTATTGGTAGCTGATGGTAAAGTCGAGCCGTTTGACGACGATCTCGACGGTTATGCGCGCTGGCTTAGCGATTATCGAAATCGAGCAACAACTTCTTCCCAAGAGCAGGCCACTGGCGATGACGAAATCGTCACCAACGGCAGCCAAAACGAAGATCGCAAACAGCGACGCCGCGATGAAGCGGAATCGCGGGCAAAACTACGCCCGATGCGAAAGGCCATTCAGCAAACAGAGCGAAAACTGGAGCGAGGGGTAACGCAACTGGCCGCTACGCGCGACAGATTGGCCTCGAATGAGCTATACAATCCAGAGAACAAATCAATGTTGACCGAACTTCTGGCTACCGAGGCAGAACAAAAGCAGCAGGTGTCCGCTTTGGAAGATGAACTTTTAGAGCAAATGGACGCGCTTGAGCAGGCTGAAAGTCAGTAATTTGCATAGGAGAATTTAATGACTCGCATCATCGCCGCAATCGTATTATTGCTGAGCACCGCCGCAGTTCAGGCTGCATCTTTCAACACGCTAAATGTTTTGTCGCAAGATCAATTCGAACAGCTGTCTGAAAATGTTGCCGCGGCTGTGCAATACAAGGGAATAACGCCTCCGGAGCCGTTGGGTATATTGGGCATTGATGTGGGCGTGAGCTTGTCATACACCACCATCGATGCCGATGAAGTGTTTGATATTGCCAGTGAAGGCGATTTCGATGTAGCGGGTCTGGCACTGCCTCGCGTAACCGTGCATAAGGGCTTGCCATTTAATATTGATGTTGGTGCATCATTGAGTGCAGCACCTGGTACTGATATTCAAGTGCTTGGCGCTGAAGTTCGTTATGCCATTGTTGAAGGTGGCGTGGCGTTACCTGCTGTTGGTATTCGTGCCAGCGCAACCATGCTGCAAGGCGTTGACGAAATGGATATGCAGAATATCGGATTGGATGTTTCTGTATCGAAGGGTTTTCTGATGTTCACGCCCTATGCGGGTATTGGTGTTGTTCGTACAACGGCTACGCCCAATGGCGATACCGAACTGGAAGAAGCAACGCTAAGCCAAACCAGAACGTTTGCTGGTATGAACGTGAATCTGGGTTTGATTAACTTGGTATTAGAAGCGGACAAAACCGGCGATTACAGCACGGGTAGTTTGAAAGCTGGCTTTCGATTCTAATTAAAGGTTTGAGCAACACCTGCCATTATGTCAACAGAGCCAACTGAACCCAGCAAGTCCAGCTCATCGGAAGATGGGCAGTCGGGAATGGATAGCCCGCAAAGCCCTGTGGCAGAAGCAAACAATACGCAACGAAGCGGCACTGGTGTTTTAGCGGTTATGCAAAGCGTTGGTGCGGCCATGCTTGGTGTGCAATCCTCTAAAAATAAAGAACGCGATTTTACGCATGGCAAGCCGATACATTTTATTATCGGCGGGCTAATAGGCACGCTGGTTTTTCTACTGTGTATCTGGTTGTTGGTTAAATACCTTATTGCGACTAGTTAGCTTGTTGGTGAAAGTCGGCACGACAGCTTTAGCGTGGATGGATGGCTAGATTAGATTATGGAGCTTGAAACGTATTTAGCGAAAGCCTGCAACATACCAATAAGCTGGTTGGCATTCTTTATATTCTGTGTGGCATTACTGTTTTCATCCTTTGCATTAATATTTTTATTTGTACGATTGCGTGTGCTTGCCGCACAGTATTCTGAGAAGCAGGTAATAATCACGAATGAGAATCTAAAAGGATCGCGTTCAGAAAGAATATTCAATGGTCGAATTCGTACCAGAGATGCTTATCGTTACGTCGATGCTAAGAAGCAGCTACATGAGCCTACTTCCTATGTATCTACGCTAGATCTATTACCCTATCCTGAGTTCTATGCAAATGAGGGCGACCAACAGAGTATATTTCGGCGACTAGTAAAGCGTCATTTGGTCGTACAAACCACTACCGTTGCGTACGAGATGAATAACCGTTTTCGCACCAGTTTTCTTATAACTGATGTCCCACGGATTAATTCAAAGAAAGTTATGTTGGCTATAACCTATCCTTTTTTAGTGGCTATTGCATCTTTCTCTCTTAAAGGTACGGCATTGCAACGATTTTTTGACGATGATTCTCGCTGCTATTCTAAGTCTTGGTGGTTACCTTTGGAAATACCTTGGCTCATCATCGTATTATTGAGTTGTGCAACTATTGTAGGGGCATTAATCCATTGCCGAAATAGCATTCTACACAGTGGGAAAAATAAATAGGTGTTGGCAGCTTCGGGGACTTTTACGAGCTATCTTCACCCCCTATCTGTTGCCTCAGATTGAGTTGCTGTCAGCGCATGACCCATCATCATCACTGCGAAACCGGTCTTACTATAGAACTCAGAGCTAAAACAAAAAACTGAATGACTTTCCAGGGCTAGAGTGTGCCGAATTGTCTTCGAAAGTTTCGCCCTTGATATCATTCCCAATCAGCAATAGCCATTGATAACTGCTCAAGCTGCTCGCATCCTTCTGGGCAAAGCGCATTGAGCTTATCAAGATTACGTTGTGCCGCTGCTTTATCTCCGAGCATTAAAAAAAGCTCACCTTGATATTCCAATGCATCTTTGTGGTCCGGATCGATGCTAAGCGCTTTGTTATAAGCATCGGCAGACATTTCCAGATTGCCCTGTTTACGTGACGCGTAGCCGAGTAAGTTCCAAGCATCAGCATTGTCAGGCTCACTGTCAACTGCCTCTTTGAGTATGTGTACAGCTTGTTTGTATTGCCCTTTATAAATCATTTTGCTAGCAGATTTTAACTCTTTATCCGCGCCGTAGAGTGTGCCAGCACCTATCGCAATGGATGAGCTGCATAACAGAGTAAACATTATGATGAGCTGTTTCATTTTGATTCGACTCGTTATTATGTTGAAGATTGACTGTTCGGTATTGGCCAGTAGTTAATTTAGTCTGGCAAGTTGTTAGTAGGGTAGACCAACGTAGTTAATCGCCAATGCGGCCTGGGCCGATTCGGTTGATTGCAAAAATTCCAATTCCGCTTGTTGAATTTTCAAATCGAATTCCGTGTGCTCGGGGAACCGGTGCAGCATGGATGTCATCCACCAACTAAAGCGTTCCACTTTCCAAACCCGCTTTAACGCCGTTTCGGAGTAAGTGTCGATGGCGTGATGATCTTTGTCCGCGTACCATTGCTTCAGCGCGTTGTATAAATAGTGGACGTCTGAAGCGGCCGTGTTTAAACCTTTAGCACCGGTGGGCGGCACAATGTGGGCAGCATCGCCGCATAAAAACAGTCGGCCCCATTGCATCGGTTCGCAGACGAACGATCGTAAAGGTGCAATCGATTTTTCTATCGATGGACCTGTTTCAAGTGTTTCGGCAAATTCTTCTGGAATGCGGCGTTTGAGTTCATCCCAGAAAGCGTTATCACTCCAGTTATCGACATGATCGTCAGATGCGCATTGAACGTAGTGCCTACTGAGATTCTCGTTGCGCATAGAGCAGAGTGCAAAGCCTCTGTCTGAATTCGCGTATACCAGCTCTTCATGCACTGGCTTGGTTTCTGAGAGAATGCCAAGCCAGCCAAACGGGTACACTTTTTCAAATTCTTTTCTTACTGATGCTGGTATGTGTTGTCGGCTGACTCCGTGGAAACCATCGCATCCTGCTATGTAGTCACAGTCTATGGTGATTTCTCGTCCATCCAAAACACAGTGAACGCTCGGCGAATCGGTTTTTAAGTCATTCAAAACCACGTTTTCAACCTGAAACAGCGTTTTGGCGTTCGCCGCCTCACGAGCATCGTAGAGATCTCTGGTGAGCTCTGTCTGACCGTATACGGTTACCGGTTTGTTAACGTATTTGCTGAAAGGAATACTGAATTGTTGATTGTTGTAGGCAATCACAGTGCCGTCGTGCGAATAAGATTCGGCAATCAAGCGATCGGCTGCACCGGCTTGTGCGAGTAAATCAACAAGACCGCGTTCAAGGATGCCTGCCCTAATTCGGGATAGCACGTATTCGCGCGTTTGCCGTTCCAGCACGATGGAATCAATGCCACTTCGATGCAGTAACTGACCGAGAAGAAGCCCCGCTGGGCCGCCGCCAATAATGGCTACTTGAACTCGCATTGCGTTAATAATGAGTTGTTTGTTTATTCATTAGCCAACCGATTTAATCTGTGATTAGTGCTAGCAAAGGGGCCACGTGATTCTTTTCTTTGCGCTCACGGTAAGCCACTTCGATATTGGTTTTTGCAAGGTGTGCATGCTCCCTTGCCAGAGCTTCTGCGCGCGCACCTTCACCGCGCTCAATGGATTCAACCAACGCATGATGGTGTTGCTGACCAACAACCAACGATGTGTGGAACCGGCGCATGTCTTGTTCGGTGCTGGTAAACGCGCTGGGGGCGGCGAAGGGTAGTTGGCTTGCGCGTTCAACTTCGCGCTCGATCATTTTGTTGCCAGCGAGTGTGGCAAGTTGCTGATGAAACAGCGCATTGAGCTCGCTATAGCCCTCGTTGAATTCTGAAACAACGACGGCATCGAGTTCAAACAGTGTTTTTTTAATCGGGTCCAGATTCAGATTGGCGTTTGCGCGTTCTGCCGCTAATCTTGCTGCTGTACCTTCGATAACACCGCGAAGTTCTATGGCAATTAGTGCATCACGAAAGGAAAATGCGCTGATCTTGTAGCCGCCAGCGGTGCGTTGCAGCAAGCCTTCCTGTTCGAGGTGTTGTAGTGCAGAACGCAATGGTGTGCGCGATACACCGAATGTATCGGCTAACGGTACCTCACGCAGTTTTGTGTTTGCCGGGAACTCACCTGCAATGATGCGTCCACGCAATTCCCGCAAGGTTCGTTCGGCTTGCGTTTTATCGGGCGATTGCTGCTTTTTAGTTTTGACCATGTATACATTGTAGGCAGATTTGGAGGATAAGTGCTGGCTGTGTGCCGATTAACAGCAATTCTGTATACAATAATGGGATTGATTCGTCCTGATTAGTAATATCGATAACAGTTAACCTGCCGGGTTTGCTTCGAGGAGAGTGTGTAATGATAAAAATAGCTGTCGCAGGTGCTGCTGGTGCATTTGGTATGAAACACCTGGATGCTTTAGCCAATATTGAAGATGTCGAAGTGACGTCTGTGGTAGGCCGAACAATGGATTCTATTTCGGCCTTTGCAAAGGAGCGGGGCATCGCGCATGCCACAACAGACTTGGCAGAATCGCTTGCCAGAGACGATGTCGATGCGGTTATTCTCTCTACACCAACGCAAATGCATGCCGAGCAATCAATACAGTGCATGAAAGCTGGTAAGCACGTGATGTGCGAAATTCCGATGTCTGACAGTGCAGAAGATGCCCGTAAAGTGGTTGAAGTGCATAAGCAAACCAACTTGGTTGGCATGGCTGGGCAGGTGCGTCGTTTTAATCCCTCACACCAATACATGCATAACAAAATTAAAGCAGGGGATTTGTCCATTCAGCAAATGGATGTGCAAACCTACTTTTTCAGACGCTCGAACATGAACGCTATGGGCAATCCACGAAGCTGGACCGATCATTTGTTATGGCATCATGCGTGTCATACCATCGATTTGTTTATGTATCAAACCGGCGAAATACCCTCTGAGGTGTTTGGCTTGCAAGGCCCGAAGCACCCTGAGTTGGGTATTGCCATGGACATGTCTATTGGATTAAAAACACCAACCGGAAAAATCTGTACGCTGAGTTTGTCTTTCAACAACGATGGCCCTTTGGGCACTTTCTTCCGATACATTTGTGATAACGGAACTTTTGTCGCCAGTTACGACGACTTATACGATGGTTATGAAAAGCCTGTTGATCTATCGGGGGTAGCGGTATCGAATAACGGTATTGAACTCATCGACCGGGAGTTTGTTGATGCGATAAAAACCGGAAAAGTGCCAAACAGTTCCTTCGAACAGGTGTTGCCAGCGATGGAAGTGATGCATCGCATTGAGCAGTCGTTAACCTAACGCTATAAGATCTGGCTAAGCGTCGAATGTGAAAGCTCGTGATTTTCCATCGCGGCTTTTGTAACAGATTGTCATATGGGCACGGTTTCACGTGAAATTACCCGGAAATGACAACACACTGTTATACACGCAATAGACATTGAACAGGTAGGGTAAACATGGTTGATCAAGCAAAACGTACAACGCTTAAAGGCGCGGCAGCACTCGGTTTAGGTACAGCGGTCGCAACGCTTTCCGGTAACAGTATTGCGGCCTTGGTCGGTAGCCAGTCTTCAACGAGTTATGGCGATGGGTTAGATGAAGTTGAAATTACGACGCGCTTGTCATCTCGCACTAATGAACTTGAAATCGTTATAACAAACTCTGGACAAACGCCGTACACGATTACCGACATGACGCCTGCAGAAATCCATACTGTCAGAGGCCGCTTCGATTTTAATGCGCTGTTTGCCGATGGCGATGTAACGTTAGGGGCGGGCGAAAACGTGGTTGTGCCCATGCAGCACCACAGCGTTGTACTCAATAGTAGTTCGATAACGCGCCGCGTTAGTGATTTGCAAAGCGCATTGCGGCGTAACGTCTCGGTGATAACCGGTGGGGATGCTTTAGCGGTAGTTTCGTTGCAGAATCAAGTTATTGTTTAATCGCAAATAGTTGCAACGTCGAAAAACCAAATGCGACAGCCTCCTGTGTCAGTACCGCCTTAGGGTAAGCGTTTGTTTGTGCGCTGAGCAGAAAGCCACCGTGATCGCAACGTAACGGTTAAGCTGTAAGCCGAGAGAATTCCGCGTTTAAACGCTTGAAAACCGAACAATCTCGTACTGTTCACACTAATACTGTGCGTCACATCAAGCTGATTGTGACGCACCGTTACAACCCTGTGTCCTATTGAAAAACAACTCCTTTCTCATCAGTGATGCTTGAAGACGGCGAGCACGGGAACCGAAAACAGGTTTAACGACTTGCTGTACACGGACTCGATGATGATCAATTTTAAAATAACACATGGCTTAGTATTGGTAGCGGCTATCATTCTGTCGGCCTGTTCATCCAGCTCAGGGTCAGAGGAAAACAATCCTAAAACAATCGTGTTTGAAGAGTCTCAGCCATCATCGCTTATACAGCAGGCGGATGATTCACCTAATACGGGCGCTCTCGAATATTTACGCATCAAACACCATAAGGTGGAGTGTGAAGGCTATCAGGTTAGTCATTGTTATCTTGTTCAGAAAGAGGGTAGTGATGAGTGGATCTACTTCTACGACCACATTGACGGCTTCAATTACCAATGGGGAGTTACCTACGAAATTCTCGTTCATGTCCAAGAGATTGATTTGGGATTGGCTGATACATCGAATCAGCAATACTCGTTGCTGGATGTGATAACAGAAACAGTGAATGCATCGAGTGATGCGTTTAACTACACCTCGCATAAGCCCCAGGAACGCATCACTGAGATTGCACCAAACGAATTTAGCCTTTTAGGCAACAAGGCGTTCACGTGTACTGATCTGAGTTGCGGCGCTCTACGTTCGGCCATCGAGCAAAACCAATCGGTGTTGCTTTCGTTTCAACATAACAACAACTCAGCGGCACCTTTGGTGCTCAATGCGGTGTTGTGCAGTGATGCGACTGAGTCTTTTTCTGCATCTTGTCTGTAAGTCGGTTTCATTCAGTGCCCAAGGGCTCTGAACAGCCTCATAATAAAAGTAAGAAACATTACTAGGAGATCAACAATTATGTATCACACAAACTTTAATACAGTGCAACCACTCTACTGCCCATCAGCATCTACGATGGTAGATGTGAGCGATGTTCATTATTTGCAAGACGACCTGTCAGAAACTCTAATTCTAGGTCGTTTAAGGCGAAACGTGGTCGTCAATATCCCTTCGATACCCACATTAGCTCAGTAAATTAACAAAGCGAGGATTAATATTATGGTTAATACCACTATTTTACTATCCGATGATGAATTCGATGCCTTGTTTTATGAAGCTCTTTACGCGTTCGATGGTCCGGAATTGTTCTTTCGTAAAGCCAGGCATGGTTATTCATTTATCCGTGCCGATAGCTAACCTGTGATGCGTAAGGAGAATATAGAATGAAAAATCGAATAAATAGCCTGAGTGACGAGGCGCTAGAGGATCTGTTCGATGACGAATTTGATCTTCGTATTGATCAACAGGTTCAATACAGAGCGCGCAATCGAGAAGCCCGACGAAAGCACCTACGACCCTCAATGAAAGGTGAGCCAATACGTTACCAGTGATTGGCAAATGCAAGGAAATGTTAATTGAACACCAGAATTTAAGCATCAAGGCGATACAAGGTTTAGCAGGGAATGCTGAGCTTATTCAGCCCGATTAGTAATTTTCTGATCATCCTGGCAAAAATAAAACATGGAGATGAACAACGATCGCAAATTAACCAGTTGCCCAAATCCGGCACCATAAAACGGATCAGTCAACGATAACGAGAGTGCGATGTACGGAAAGTTAGTCCGAACATGCGTGCCAAGGGATCAAGAACGATGCGTAACCCAATAAAAATCGCTTATTTGGAAGATGATCAGGAGCAGGCCAATACGGTTACATCATGGCTGACCGCACAGTCCATGCGGTGCGAAGTCTTTGAGTCTGTTGAAGCCATGAAAGCAGCGCTGGCAACCGCTAGCTTCGATGCAATAATGCTCGATGTTGATATAGATGGTGAACCAGCTGGTCTAAGCATGCTTAGGCATATCCGCGAAACCCACAGCAACGATATACCAATACTTATGGTTTCGGCAAAAGCATATTGGCAGGAAGCACTAGCCAGCGGCGCCGATGATTTTCTTGAAAAACCCTTCAGTGCGAAAAAATTGTTGGTGCGTGTTCATCGACTGCTTCGACCTGTCGCGCGAGAAGCGACAATCGAGAACTATCCACCGTACCAGTTGAACACCACCCTACATCAAATTATGTTGGAGGGTGACTGTATCGATCTTTCAGAGGGTGAATATGAGCTGGCGTCCACGCTGTTTAGGCATTTTGGGAAAGTGCTTTCCTACCAGCAACTGATGGATAAGTTGTCTACAAGGCAGGCCAACCAGTCGGTGCGCAAAATTGAGTCTGATATGCACAAGCTGAAACGTAAAATGGAACTGCGCGATGCTGATGGCTGGCGGCTGGAATCTGTCTATAGGCACGGCTACCGATTGGTGAATGCCCAGTATGACCCTTGCTTGCAATAGCAGCTAAGCCCATTTAAAACAAAGAGCTCAATTAAACCGTTGATAACGATGTTGAGCCATCAATAATTAACTGGCAAGGAATGCCGGAGACTGTTGTGCATACTTATTATCCGCTGTCGATCTTCCGCTATTTACGCAGTGTATCGCGTAACACGAAAAACTATGTGTACCTAAAGCTAGATGAAAACCATCATGTGATTGACTTTGGTGGAGAGCTGCAGCGTTTTGAATTAAGCGATCTGGACTTTGGTATGCCAATAGATGCGCAGTTTCCCGCACTGAATAATATGCTATCTACAAAGAATGAACCCGTTGTGCTTTTGTACGTTAATATCTCTGAAAATCGCTTTATTGATATACATATCGTTAACGACCCAGCAAACCAATGGGTTGTGTTAATTGATTCTACGGTTGAAGGGCGCAAGAGGCAGGCAGCGCAACAACAACGATTAAATGACGATTTAGTGAGTGAACACTATAGAGAACCGGTTATTCAAAGAGGTAGGAATTAATAGCACATCCACACTTCCCCGGTATGAGAAAAGAACGTTGACTAGGCTGCCTTTTTTTGGAGTGTACTCAGTTTTGATAGCACTTCAAGGCAGGTGTCTTCATAAAAGGGTTTTTGCAAACAAAACGCTGCACCTTGAGACATTAGCAGCGCGGTACGCTCGGCATCCATTGAACACGAAATAAGCACCACCATCGTTTGTTCAAACTGTTGAACAGCTGTATGTAATAGTTCCTCACCGCCCATTGTTCCATGGAACCACATGTCCGAGAAAACGATGTCGTAGTGATTCGCAGAAAGTTCATCCAAGGCGTCTTCTACTGACGCAACGTCGTTGACAATGCAGTTACATTTTTTGAATATTTTCGAGAGTGCATAGCGGATGTCATCATCATCATCCACAATTAATACAGAAGTTTCTTCGATCATGCCGATCACCTTTCTTTGAAAGTGTTTAGTATCTGGAAATACAACCAAGATACTGTGTATAAATTATCTGGCATAGTGGCAGTGTACTGCTCAATCATATAGTGCTGACTATTTACAGTTTCAACACGACTGGTGCCTGCAAGATGGCGTCTGTTATGAGTCACCGTTGCTGATGACTTAAAATTGGTAACGACCACAAAACTTGAAACCTGTTAACAATTAGTCACTTTGTCTAAGTACATCACACGCAGGAATGTTATATGCCTGCCATTACCCAAAACAGGCGTGCAAGTTGGCTGGGCTTGCGATTGTGCCAATTGAAAAAACGCCAGGTGGTGTAACAGTAGTTTGCAAATCAAGATTGTTCGAAACGTTGGGTAGGCACAAGTGCGCTTTCATTTGTGAATTGAAATGCATGCCAGCTGTTACCGTTATAAGCCTAATATAAGCTTTCGACAAGTCTCTACACTGCTGTGATAAAAAAGGGGGCACCACTAAATCTTCAGTGCAACGGATCGAGCAGCTTCTATGCGAACATTTGAGCCATGCACAGAACAGCCGTGAGTTTATCGAAGCCGACGCACCAGGTGTTAGCGCCGAGTCGCTACATCATGCATTAGTTATCACGGGTGCAGTCAGAAACAACTCTATCGATATGGCGTCTGTAATCGATGAGGTATGTTGATTATTCGGGTATCAATTGATGATGGGCTACCGGCTGTAGCAGAACATAACTGCATTGGCGACGGCTTGTTGCTTCTTCGGTTTCTGCTAGTCACTGGGTTATCTATGTAAAAAAATTTGTCTTACTTTAATAGGAATTCGGTAAGCCGAGAAAACCTCAGGATATTGGCTCGCCAGCTTGTGGTAACACCTGCATAACAGATATACTCCCCACGCGCATGGGTTGGTGGAATTGATATGATTGAGGAAAAGCAGAGGGCTAAGACATCTTCAAATCCTGAATCGGATGATACAGTGTCGGGAAGACGGCCTTCAGCAGAACTACCTACGCTTGACATTGCAGATCGCGACTTAAAAAAAATCCGCGAAATTCTGTTTGGCAAACAAATCCGAGATAATGACAAGCAACTCCGTGAGATGCGAGCTGACTTGGAGCGGCAAATATCAAGTTTAGCGGAAAGCCAAAACCAGCAATTAGGTAATCTACAGCGAAATCTGGACACGACTCTGGAGCAGATAAATCAACGTTTTGTCGCGTTCGAACAGGAAAATACAGTCAACTTGAGCCTAACCAGCAATAAGCTGGCTGCTGCCGAACACTCTCTTATCGAAAAAATAACTCAGTTGTCAAAAAATTCGACGATAGCGCAAGATCAATTGAAATTACAGATTGACAATACTATGCGCTGTATCGACCAATCATTAGACGCAACACGCGTTCGCATCATGCGGCACGTGGAGAGCTCTTTGGCCGAACTACGTAGTCAGAACGTGGATCGCTCTGCGCTGTCAAGTTTACTCGGTGAAGTAGCCAATCAGCTCTCTGGGCAATCATCAACGGACACAGTTGGAACTAAAAAACCCCAACCCATGGGGAAAGTGGATGGCGACAACTAGAGAAGATACAACGAAAAACCAGAAATCTCTACAACAGTCTGAGGCTGGTAGAGAGCTCAAAGCCCTGCGTGAACTATTGCTTTCAACTGACCGTGACAGGCTCGAAGAGGCTTATCGGAGGCTGGATGCGCTGGAAAAAAGGCTAAGCCCCGACGCGCGAACCCGAGAAACCAGCGAAATTTTAGTCAATGCGATGCGCCATAGACTAGCGGGTGATGATCAATTGGTTGATTTTCTAAAACCAGTGGTTGTTGAGCAATTTCACCGTACCTCCAGGGATGAGCCGGACATCATGGCCGACGCTCTATTTCCCATACTAGGCCCGGCAATCAGAAAAATGATTGCATCAATGTTGATTCCTGACTCCAAAAATAAAAAAAGACCATACAGACTTGACCACCTTTATCTGATTGACAAAGAAAGTGGTCTACCGTTGTGTCATGTATCGTCCAGCAAAGCATCTACGCAAGACGCAGCAATGGTGAGCGGTATGTTGAATGCGATTCAATCGTTCGTTCACGAAGCTTTTAATGCCAACGAATTCGATGGCTTGGACGTGTTGCAAGTTGGGGGGCTGAGTGTGTGGATTGAATGGGGTCCCTCTGCTGTTCTTGCTGCGGTGATCAGAGGGCTGGGTCCACAACACTTGCGTGATGAAATGCAAATCTATCTCGAAAAAGTTCACATGGACTATGCGGTGGAGTTGCAACAGGGGCAAGGGGATACCAAGGCATTCGAACCGTTGGGAGCAGAACTTACCGCATTTCTTGATCATCATGACGACAGTCTGAAAAATAAGGTCAAAAGGTTACACCCTCGAATCAAACAATGGTTGCTAGGCTTAGTTGTTGTTGCACTCGGTTTGTCTTTGTGGACGCTTTTTAGCATAGTTGAAAAAAATCGTTGGGATGAATTTCTAGCACACATTGAATCAGAACCCGGCATTGTCGTAACCGGTAGTGATCGACGTTTTAGGGCGTATCGCGTTAGTGGTCTGAAGGACGCTTTGGCGAGAAACCCTGTGGAGCTATTGGCAAACTCTGGCATTAACCCTGAATATGTTCGATTGGATTTTGAATTGTATCAAGCCATTCATCCCAAATTTGTACTGGCGCGTATCCATACTTTACTAGCGCCGCCAACTGGCGTTGAATTATCGTTGGAAGGCAGACGATTGCGTGTAACTGGTAACATAAGCGAGCAATGGGTTAAGAATGCACAAACGTTGGTAAAAAGCGTTGCTGGCGGTCATAACATCGTTGTTGTTCACGATTAAGCGACAGAAGAGGATAGCAATTGTGTTGCAAAAGAAAGTTTGTATGCTTGGCTCTTTTGCCGTTGGTAAAACCAGTTTGGTCAGGCGTTATGTTGACAGCATGTTTTCCGAAGAATACACCACAACAATCGGCGTTAAAGTTGACAAAAAAACTCTTACTGTAATTGAAACCGACGTAGCGCTCTTGCTTTGGGATGTGTACGGCGAAGACAGTCATCAATCGGTATTGCCAGCTTATCTCAGAGGCATGGCTGGCTACTTATTGGTTGTTGACCCAACACGCCCCAACACGTTCGAGAGTGCGCTTTCGCTGCATAAATTAGTGTTGGATACTCTCGGTCCAAAACCTTACATTCTTGTTTTAAACAAATGTGATCTCAAAGATCAATGGAATACTCTAAGCAATAGTATTGAATTACTCAGCGATACGGCGATAACCGTGGTCGAGACCAGTGCTAAAGTCGATGTAGGGGTTAACGAGATGTTTGAAGCCCTGGCAATCGCCTTGTTGAACACGAGTTCTGCGGCTAGTAGTGAGAAGTAATCTGTCACAGTCAGTAGCAAAGTATTTGCGCACTATAGTGCCTATTCGGCGTAATCCCATTGCCTACTATAAGCTCGATCGAGCAGGGTACGTTGTCGATTATGGGGGGAGCAATGATTTATGTGAGATAGTAAGTCTTAATAAGGCGAGCCCTGTCGATGAACAAGTCCCATTGTTTTTTGGGCTGTTGCCAATTGACTCAAGCCCATTGATCGTGCCTAACGTGCAATTAGTCCAGGGAAGATTCATCGATGTACATATTTACGAGGATCAAAGTTGGCAATGGATTGTACTAATCGATAATACGGAGGCCGCTACTATTTTTCAGCAGCAACA
>CAKZUP010000192.1 GCA_937922945.1 uncultured Granulosicoccaceae bacterium | reverse complement strand
GGAGATTCGCTTAGCTATCAGTGGTCGATACTTGAAAAACCTGCAGGTAGTGCTGTGGAATTGCGGATTCCGGTTGATTCGCTGGCCGAAATTACACCTGATCAATTGGGTCAATATCGATTGGGCTTGATTGTTAATGATGGAGTATTGGATTCCAATCTTGCGACGGCAGAAGTGTTTGTAGAGGAGGCTGCAATTCGCCCAATTGCAGTTGCGCGCTACCGGGTTGGGTACGACTCGCTAGAAAGAAATAGTTATCTGCTGGATCCGGTGGGTTCGTTCGACCCCACAACCAACAGTTCTGATGGGCTGCTATATAGCTGGTCGGTGATACAACCCACATCAGCCAACGATTACACATTGCGAAACCTGTCGCAGGGCCGAGCACTCTTAACGATGCCGCCAGTGGGAGCGGTGGTTGAACTTGTCGTTACGAGTAATGGAATTGATAGTCTGCCGTACCGATTTGAAATTGCACCCGATGCCGAAAATCCACCGATCATCAGTTTGTCTGCAGCTGATGAAATACCACTTGGTTCAAGCACTGATATAACGGCGAACCTTGTTGGCGACCAGGAATTTACCAGTTCGTTTTTCGCAAGCTACCCATACGGAAACTCAATCGAATTGAGTTGGACTGTCACGGACAGGCCCGCCAACAGCGTTGGTGAATTAATTGCTAGCAGCCAGACAATCCCGGGGCCCATCCCGTTTTCAGGCGGCGTTTCTGTCACACAGAGTTTTACACCTGATGTACCGGGCAGTTACACGCTTCAACTTACCGCCGACAATGGCGTAGTTAATGGCACTGCAACAGATTACATAACCATTCTCGTGTTTTCAGCCGACAATACAGCGCCGGTTGCGGTTATCGACAATGCTGGTAGTAACCAGATTAACCTCGACGCCGCACCGGTGGCGATAAGCCTGAATGGAAGCGCCAGTTCTGATAGTGACGGTGACGACCTGAGTTATGAGTGGACGCTTGAAAAGCCGTTCGGTAGCGTCGCTGTATTATCAGGTGGCGATGGAGCGAACCCAACGTTTTCAGCAGATGCAGGAGGCACGTACCGGGTTAAGCTACGCGTTAACGATGGACAGCGTTTTTCAACCGAAGTTGAGCGTGTGTTTGTGGCGGCACCTTCCGCTGGAAACACAGCACCTATCGCCAATCCAGGTAGCTACGGTACATGGGTCGCGGGTGAACTCAATACGTTGGATGGTTATTTGTCATCAGATGCCGACGGCGATGCATTGCGATACGCATGGGAAGTCATTAGCGTACCAGAAGGAAGTAACAAGCGAGCCGGTAATCTTGGATTTGAAAAAGAGGTTTCGCAAGTTCTTTACGCAACCGATGTGCAGGGCAGATATGTATTTCAGTTGACCGTTCGTGACTGGAACGAATCTTCTGCACCGGTAAGCGTTGCCATTGACGTGATCGCGGCCAACCGTCCTCCAACTGCGTCGATTTTAATTAATGGCGAGTTTACTCCCGATGCACTCGCGACAGCTGGGGAAGCCGTAACGCTTCAAGCCCAAAGTTTCGATCCTGATGGAGATAGCATCAGTTACCAGTGGGATGTTGTGTCTTCACCTGCAGGTTCAAACGCTACGCTTTCAGCACCTACAGCGTCGGAAACATCGTTTACCGTTGATACCAACGGTACTTCCTATATAAGACTAATTACGTCTGATGGTATTGCATCTCGTACCCGGGTTGTTGCTATTACGACATTGCTGCAAAACAACCGTGCGCCGGTTGCCATTTTTCCAGCTTCCGCTTCCGGTGCATTGGGTGATGTTCTGACGCTGGACGGCAGTGCAAGTTTCGACCCTGATGGTGATCAAACGCTTATCAACTACAAACTGATATTTGCATCCGATGCGCGTTCGCTCACTTTGTACCATTTGGGTATAAACAACCAGTTAGTTGCAAGTTCGGACGCGCCGGGCATTTTCCGTGTGCAAGTATTGTTGTCCGATGGACAAGAACTATCCGAGCCAGCGATCATTGATTTGTATTTTGGCGACGGTGAGCCCGTTGCTAGAATATCGGCCAATAGTGATATTCAGTTGCCACCCGGCAAGGTCGAATTAAATGGTAAAAACTCAGTGGACAGTGCAGGCAACGATGCCTACTACCTTGGCCTTATCTTCCCTATTCGTGTTGATGCAGTATCGTTTGACTGGAGTATTGAGTCGGCACCGGCCGGTAGTTCGCCAACGTTAACGGGGGCAACGACCAATAGTCCTGAACTAAACGCAGATGTGGTCGGTGAATATGTCGTCAAATTAATTGTGTCTGATGCTTTTGCCACATCTGCACCAGCATTTTTCACCGTCAATGTCGCCGGTGAACCAAACGAGCCTCCTGTGGCTGAAATTCAGGCGGCCGATACCGGATTGGTTGGTGAGTCGCTATCCTTTTCAGGTAGTGGTTCGTCCGATCCGGATGCTGATGACCTAACGTACAGCTGGTCGCTGGTGCAGTCACCTTCGGGCAGCGTGGCAGCAATCAGCGGTAACGGTGCAAGTGTATCGTTTGTGCCTGATGTGGAAGGCGACTACGAAGTACAGTTAATTGTCAATGATGGACGGATAGACTCCGCACCTGTTACCGCAACTGTTGCAGTCAGCGATACACCTGCCGTGATTGTTGATGCGGTGATCGATTTCGTAGGTGTAGAGGGAAATGATCTTTTACTCAGCGCCACTGGCTCGACAAGTTCAGACAACACCGCTTTGAATTACGAATGGTCAGTCTTTTCTGCACCAACCGGTTCAAATCCGGTTATATCAGATGTGAGTGCGTCTGACGTTCGCATTGCATTGGACTTGTCAGGAGACTACGAAATAGCGGTGCTCGTTAGCAATGCGGCTGGTTTTAGTGATTCGAATAGCTACCTGTATTCGTACACGACCACAAACCAATTACCTGTCGCAAGCTTTAACTTCTTACCGGCTGGGTCCATTAATGAGTTGGTTGAAGTGGATGGGTCTGCATCTTCAGACCCGGACGGAGATACACTAATTTATAAATGGGAAGTAGTCTCACGCCCAGAGGAAAGCGTTGCAAACATCGCGGATACGGGTGCGCAAGCATCCTTCTATTTCGATATCGTTGGTGACTACATCGTTGAGCTTGTTGTATCCGACGGACAAGGTGAATCTTCGCCGGTCCGAAGGCAGATTTCTTACTCAGAAGCTGACTTGAGTGGAACAAATGTGACCATTACCTACCCGACGCTGGGAGCATTGCTGCCAATGATGAATACGCCGGTTGTTGGTACATTTGTTAGTGCTGTTTCAAAGCCCTCATTAGTTGTCAATGATAGAGAAGTGTGCACAGACAACGGTGTATTTGTGTACAACGAACTACCTTTGGCAACAGGTCTTAATATAATTACTGCAGAAATGCCGGACGGAAATCCAGCATCGGTTGAGGAAAATGTTCTTGCAGATACTTTCGTTAGTTTCAATACAGATGGTGAACAGTATTTTGTATTCGATATGAGTGACTACTGCTTAACTGGTCCAGGAAACGTTGCCATTGAACTAGTCTATCGTTCACCATTAGTCGAAAAAATTGAGTTAGACGTCGATGATGATGGTACAGCTGATTTTACTCTGACCGACTCGAATCCAGTTGCGGTTAGTTCGTTCAGTAATTTGGGCATAAATACAATTACCGCAACTGCCTTTTTAACCGATGGTGCTACCACAAGCAGGAATCTATTCGTAGTAGTGCGCCCTGTTGAGACCGAAAGGGTTGCTATAGAAAGAACCTGGATGGGGTTTCTCAAAGCATTTGAGAGTGGAGATATGTCTAAAGCGGTTAGTTACTTTGCTGCAGATCAACGTGAACAAAATTTGATGGCATTCCAAAATCTTGATGCGGCAGCAACAGCTTATCTTATTTCTGCATTCGCTACCTTTGCAGAAATTGATATTAAGGAAGTCACCGCGGTTTTCGGGGTTCAAAGCGAATTTAACAATCAAACCACCACATCTCTCGTTACATTTGTTAAAGATGTATTCGGCGTGTGGAGGATATTTTCGTTTTAGTGTGGATTTTCAATTTTTTAACGCCAGTCAAACTTGAAGGAAGAATGGTGAATACAAAATTTTCGACGTTGTTCGCAGCAATATTTCTACTTAACAGTAGTGGAGTTCAAGCTTACCCAGAATATGCTCATGTAATAATGACTGGATTGGCTTATGACAAAAGTGTGCTTGCTGATGATGAGTTTCTCAGATCAATTGGTATCGTAGACGAGACTAGGGAGACCACGCTGCTTGATACGGAAGACGTACCATACGAAATAACGCCCAACCAACTTCATAATGTCAGAAGGTTAGTTCGATTCGGCGCACTGGAAGAAGATGCAGTTCACCCACCTCGGATGCTCAATCACTTTTCTGATATTCAAAACGGAAATGCTCCATACTCTGCGCTCGATAGCATTGGCGGATACTTGGTTGAGCCTAGTCCGTCACCCGTATGGTCACTTGAGCCAAATGGAGATATTGAAAATTGGATTGCACTTTATGATCAAGATCTTTCGTACAAAGATGCCCTGAAAAATTATGTAGAGGGTGTAACCACTCCCGATGAAGCAGAACGATCTAAAAAAATGGGGCTGGTGTTCCAAACTATGGGGCATTTGACGCACCACATGCAGGATATGGGGCAGCCAGAGCATGTTCGGGATGATAATCATTTTGATTCTGGGCACGGTGTATTGAATGGCGTGCTGATAGGAACAGAAATCGTTACGGCAGTTTCGCCTAGTCTTTTTGAAAACACAGTTTACGATAGGTTAAGTCTTGTAACTGCAGCCGAAGAGAATAATCCTTATCCTTCCATAGATATAAGGCAATTCAGCGAACCTTCAGAATTGTGGAGTCGGGGCGCTGTAGATGGACTTTCCAACAAGGGAATAGGTGCATTCACCAGTCGAAATTATATTTCTCAGGATACAAATTTTAATTTTGTTCAAGGTCAAATATTTAACGGGACTGCTGTGAATGTTACGGCTTTTTCGGAACAGCCCTTGCCGGGAAGTGGGCAGTATTCTGTTCAGGCGATTCCAGGTACGTTTTATGCCGACAATTTTCCCCCAGGTTACGCTTTTTTCCAACGCTATTATCTTGGTAATCAGGTGGTTGATCACTACGACAACAGCCAATCATTTTACAATGAATTAACTGCTAATCTGGGACTGGTCGCACTGTCAAATAGTGCGGTATACAGTGGGGGGCTCAGTGTCGATACAGTTACGATTGAGAATCAAGTCGCTACTCTGGTCCCCAGAGCCATTAGCTATAGCACTGCCATGATTGATTTCTTTTTTCGAGGACGGTTCTCGGTCGTGCAATCTAAACCCATAACCAATAAGACTGGTGTAATAACCTTGCGCAATTTGTCCGGCGCTCAATATGTGGACGATGGTAATGGTGCCGCTTTTGAACTAACAAATGGCACTTTTCGATTATTTGTTGAAGACACTGAGGGTACACGCAGGGAAGTTGATGTTAGCTCACCGGCGGCATCAATCAGCTTCAACGAACAGTTTGAGCTTAACTACGATTTGAGTATATTGGACAATGATGGCTTTTTCGATACGAAAGACGCCGTTAAGTTTATTGTACTGTACGAAGGCGACATTGGTCAGTATCAGGCGGTTGCATCGGTCGAGATTCCCAGACTCGGGACCTTAATGCTCGCTGAATTCAACCCACTTTTTTCAACCGGAAAGCAGCTCGCGCGAGAAGGTTCTTATTCTGAATTAGATTGGTATAGTCGATATTCGGAGTTTGGAACATTTAATATCGACTGGAAAGGCCGATATATAACCGACTCACTAACAGGTCTTAAAACTCCAAGTCGGTCGATATCCTTTTCTGGTCCAAGTGCTCGTTTTTTTGGCTCTGAAGGATACCGAAATGATATCCTGGTTGACGGACGATTTTTATATCGAACACCAGGGCCAGTGCTTGGGGCTGCAATGAGAACTGACGCTAACGGCCAAGAATACGTAATGGCCATTGTGCATAGTACAATCACACAAACACAAAGATTACTGCGAAAGCCATTCATGGCAGCATCAAATTTTTCTAGATTAGTAGTCCCGTTACCCGCAGCGGGCGCAGCACCCGAGTCTTTAAGCGGTCAGGCCGATTGGGAGCTACTCGCCACACTGCCATTCGGTAAAGACTACCCCGTTGTTGGCGGGGAGCAAATTGTAGCGCCTTGGTTTTTTAGCGGAGATGGTAGTAAAGCTTCAACTTTGAGAGACAAACGAATTATTCGAACGTTCGATTCCAATCGATGCGGTGATCAAACCGTTTATACGTGTGAGGATGTTAATTCGGGGTTTCCTGCCGGCGATTATGAGGTGTCGGTACTCAACAGATACGAAATAACCATTACTGATGTTGGTGCCACTGTGGCCGATCAAGGGTACGAAGTTGGAGATAAAGCTGAATTAGCAGTTGACTACGACGACGACGAATTACTTATTTTGAATACCCGCAACCTCCCTTACACAACATTGGCAGCTGACAGTAATTGGCTCTATGTTAATGATGAGCCATTGTTGGATCGTTCCATTTACGATTGCGAGCACCCGGAATTTGCTCCGAATGGAGGCGATAAGTTGGCGTGTAGGCCTGTTGCGGATACGGCCTTGGCTCCGACCGGTTTTCCCGGTTTACACACCCGCTGGATTGGCACACCGGATGGGACTTTCGAAGGTTTGGCTACTTCGTTACACATCTCGTATATTGATTTAAGAACGCGTACATTCGAATATACAAAAGCAATTAGCGACCCCGATGTACTTGCGAACGCTGGTGAGAGTTCTGAAGGTAGGGTTGAGTACTGGATTAGTCACGATGGGCAGAAGGAACTTTTGTATGAAGAGGATAGTGGTACAGTAATTTGTGTTGCGGATAATTATATCTATATGTCTCCGTACGGTTCCCCTGCATTTCCGGCTAACTACTTTGATTTGAATCCAATTCCACCTGTTCGCGGTCAATACACGCTGCAAAGTAACTGCTCGACCGTTGCGCCGATTAACGAAAAAATGGTTCGTGGTGTGGATAGATACAAAACATATTTCGCATCCGGGCAGAATGGCTCCGATAGCAGTTACTACAATTACATTTCTACCGGAGATAACTTGTCTCAATTTGGTATTCAGAATACGCAAGTTGGTACGCCGGTGAAAGTTATTGTTAGGTAAATCCAATGGCAGAACTAACTTAATATTGTATTTAATTATTGCTTCGTTAACAGAGCTGAGCTAAATAATTCGCTTGGCTTTGTTAATGGAGCAAACTGAATTTTGTATTAAATATCTCTAGCAATTGTATTTCTAGTAGAACAAATTACGAAGTTTAGCCAGCAGCAGGCAAATACCTGTTCCCGTAATTGTCGATAGGAAAAACAGAATGACTGCGCCGCTAACGGTGTAAGCATCCCACCACTCGGTACTGAGTCCAACAATGCCGAATATAAATATCGCTGGAACTAAGACTAGAACCAAAATCACACCACTCACCACTCCATATTTTTGCGAATTCCCAGCGGGTGAGTCTGGATCAGCGTTATAGATTATATGTCCTGAAAAAAGAGCGGTAAAAAAGCTAATAGCGCCTACAAATGCTACCGCTGGTACAAAAATCACAAATAATAAGCCACCTCCCGCTCCTTTTTCCCCCGAGCCAGACGTTCCTAGCATGCCCCACAGACCCAGTAGTAGTAACGTCGAAGTTGCAAAAGAACCTATTGTAAGGCTCCAGATATATCTCCATTTTTTTTTCATTTTTTCTCCCCTTTGGGGGGAAATACTCCAATTTCCCCCTGCCGCAAAACGCCTGCTTCAGATCGTTTTTCGGTTTTAACGACGATAATAATCGAATAAGCGTTGCTGCCCAGAGTAATGTCTATATATTTTGTGTAAAAAGCGTGATTATGAATTTAAGCGTTAAGCGCATCGTGCTAGATTATCGCGGCGTTTGCTCTTTTTCCAATTGTCGTTCGCGCCCAGGCCAAATAACATGCGCCACTGAAAATAATAATAGCGCCAATTCAGGTTAAGGCATCTACTGTTTCCACAAAAATCAAATAGCCGAACAGTGCGCACCAGATAATTTTCGCAAAATCAATTGGCAGTACGAGGGTTGCATCCGCATAGGAAAAGGCTTTTGCTAGACAGGGCTGTCCAAGCGTGACTACCAGCGCAATGGCCCGTAACCAGAACCATTGCATGCCAACAGGTCATTGACAGACCATCAACGTTTAAAAAGCGGAAAAGAATGTTAGAAAAAGGGATATATATAAAGTCATGGTCAGGGCTGAATCTGTATCAAACTGATCCAGTTGAATGGTGCTCGTAAGGGTTTGCCAGCTGAGAGCTTGTGTTTATAAGGCTTTTAGAGTCATTAAGTTATTGATCACCACTCAAGTGGAGTAGTTTCTGTAGCATTAAGACCATTCGTAGAACTGTCCCAACCGGTATCGAGCTGAAATGAAAAAATACCTGAGTACGTCGATTGTGTTTTTTGTTCTGGTCTTTCTTGTCGTATGGTATGAGAACAACAAGGCTGGAAAAGAAGTGCAATTAGCCTGGGATTTCTGGGCGAATGCCACCGAGCAAGCTCGGCAGGAGAGTATGTCTACTGAGGAATTTTATGCTCAATATAGCAGCGTGGGTGAGTTGAACTCCGACGATACTATACTGAGTCCGGCATTAGTGCAGACCGTACCATTAAGTGGTGTGTTGTGTTCTCAATATACTTTCCGTATTTATTATTCGTCGGATGGAAGTGATGGTGCCAATCTGGCTTTCATTAATGGGAAAGGTCATGGATTACTGTGTTTTATCTGATTTACTTCTAACTCGGTAGATGGCGATCTTCATGAGATCTGAACTTAGCTTAGCTATTGATATAAGTCTGCATTGGCAGCCCTTACAAGCTCAATTTTTTTTCCATCAAGTGATTCATCAGGTCAGTACCGTTACGTCTAATAGTTTGAGATTTTAAGAGTGTCCAACCGTGTTTTTCGAAGAAAGGTTTGGCCAATTCGCTAGCCTGAGTGTGCAGTCGTGGTAAATTTTGTCGTTTGGCTTCCTCCTCTAAGTATTGGTATAACGTTGACCCAACTCCTTGTCGTAGGCAATCGGATCTGACAAATGCAAGATCGATATAGCCTGTATGGTCCAGTGTCATATAGCCCACAATGTCATCTGATTGCTCTGCAATAAATGTAGTCGCTGGTTCGAGACGCGCACTCCAACTGATTACATCCGGTACATTAGGTGCCCATGCTTCGCGTTGTTTTTTGGAATAAATCTCCGTGGTGCCCATGCGAACAGCATCGAAAAAGAGCTCAGCAAGTGCCTGGGTATCTGCCTTGCGATATAGTCGAACATGAACTGTCATCGAAACTTACTCGGTGTTGGCCTTGAAAAACTACAATAGGCCCGTGAAGCGAGGATATATGAAAGCTTAGCAGACTAGTTGGATTAGCAAACTAGTTGGATTAGTAGACTAGTTGGATTAGTAGACTGGGTGGATTAGACTTGTAAGGGATTTGCTTTGCATACCGGTTTTCAGGCAATTGGTAGCAAGCTTAACTCGGCGTAATTGTCAGGAGAATTATTATGTTTAAGGTTACTAAGGTTGGGGATAATCGCTTAAATATTGAATTTGAAGGTTCATTGAATGCTCAAGAAATGGAGGTCGCGTTAGACGAATTTATTAGCCATGCAAACGGTGTCCAGAACGGCACTATGCTCTATGAAATTGGTGAATTTGACTTACCATCACTGTCCGCTATTGGTGTAAAGCTTTCAAGGCTTCCGTCATTGTTTGGCTTTCTGGGTAAATTTAATAAAGCCGCTATTGTAACTGACAAGCAATGGCTACAGAAAGTCAGTCAAATACAGGGGATGGTTATCCCCGGTCTTCAGATAAAAGCGTTTAGTACTGATGAAAAATCTGCTGCGGAAGAATGGTTAATTTCATAGCATGAGTTGAATTAGCTACAGTATTCATAGAAAGAAGTAACTCGCATTGATTGCAAAGCTAACGTCAAGTGACTCAATCCGGACTATAAATAAATGGATAACGAAATCTCTGATTCAGATCGTGCAATACTGCAGCAGCTTGAAGAAGAGCTGTGGTTGGAAAGAACACGGTTCGATCGCAAGTATATGGAAAAAATATTGGCAGATGATTTTTTTGAGTTTGGGCGATCAGGTCGTATCCACAATCGAGAAAATTGTCTTTCGCATGCAGCGGGCACGATTGACGCTGTAATCCCATTGCCTAACTTAGCTATTCGCCTGCTAACCGCAGATGTCGCTCAGGTTACCTACGATAGTGAAGTGGCCTACGGCAGTAATGTTGAAAAGAGTCGTCGGTCTTCAATCTGGTCCAAAACAAATGAGCAATGGCAGTTAAGATTTCACCAAGGCACTGCCTTCGATAGTTAAACTCAGAACGCCGTTAGACGCTTTTTTGCTGGACTCGGCCAACACGATTCAACCTGGCGTTACTCGTTGCATCACCGCTTGCTGAAAACCCAGACGGCTATTGCCAGAAAAAACACACCGGAGCCCACCAGCATCCATGGGTAGAATGCATAACGCGATTCAGGATCATATATTAGTAGAAACACACCCATAGCCATTAACAATAGCGCTAATAACAGGCTGGCTAAGGCCTCGGTAATAGTTTTGCCTTTTTGCATCCAAAGAAGCAGTTTTTTTTGACGAGGGCTGTATTGGGCGCGTTGTTCGCTCACGTGGGAGTTGTATCGTGATAACCATTGTGTCGGCGGGTAGTAGCGAACAATCACTTTTCCATTTTCGTCAACCGTGGATGATCTTGCCAATTTAAAGATCCTAATGACGACTAACGTCAGTGCGATGATTAAACCGAGTTGTACGATCTCAGACGTTGACTGTAAGGCACGAGTAAAATAGCTCAATAAATCAACCATAACGGCAAGTTGCTTTCAGCGCTCCATGAATAATGTCTAATTTGCATGGATTCATTGTGTGGTTATAGCGGAATTGAATGCGGGCTTACTTAATTTTATAGATCGCTGAAGACTCATTGCAAGCCGATTAATGCATCCAGTTAGATCGGCCGCATGCTCCGATCTTGTTTAGTCGACAAACCAAGGGACAAAAAAACTGGCGGTGGTTGTGCTATAGCGAGTCTCTGTTTCGTCGTGTGTGATTTGATAAGTCACGATTTCCTGCCCCGGGGTAGTCGCTAATGGTGTTGCATCTGCTGGGGCATCTGTTGAGAGTTGTACAACAGCTAAACTGCCATCAGCTGCCACGATTTCTATCATACCTGCAGTATTTGAAAAACGATAACCAGAGGCGGTTTTCGTGAACCCGGAACTCAACGCCTCTGATACAAGCACCAACACATTATCGAAACCGAGGGCATCATCGTCAATTGAAAAACCCAGATTCGACGACGCAGGGTCGTTAACTGAGAAAGCACTGTTGCCGTTTGATTGTACGACGCTACGGCCAACACTGGCGTTGCGCAAAGTGGTGCCATTCAAGCCCTGAATAAATGAAAAGTTGCCAAGCCGTGTTAGTGTGATTGAGCTGCCACGAAAATCCTGCACTTCCTCGGTGCTCCATTGACCGGACAAAACAACATCCGGTTGGCCTGACACACTAAAGCGCAGATCATCATAAACAGCGTTACGTGTTTGGTTCGCGGCAGGCACCGATGTTAGCGATAGCTCGCTGGTATCCATTTCCCCATTCAGCACAGCTGCAGGTGTTGTCGCTCCGGCACTGTGCGCGCAGTTTTCAAACAACCAGGTCGTCCGTTCTGTGGTGCTACGGGTACTACCTGAGGAACGGTTATCTGTAGCGAACGTCAGGGTCGCTGTACCCTGAATGGAGCAGGCGATTGTGATTGGTGGGTTGGCCACAGTTTGTTCACACCCAGAGGGTCCGCTCTGCAGACACTCTGGCGTTGCCGGCCATCGATTTTCTGTATCAACGGTATTTACCAACGACGTAAGGTACTGTGCCACTTCGGTATCGAGCTGTTCAAGTTGAGACCCGTCAAGAATAGCCATAAGCGCTGGCATCGCTCGGGTAACCTGATGAGGTGCAAGAATAGAGGTGTTGCTCATCGATGCAGACGCAATTGGACCCAAGTCTGAGTAGCTCAGCTGCGCACTGTTGCCGTTTGCAAATGTAACTGAGATTGCGTTTGGCAAACTATCGACAGCTGTGACCGTCTGAGTTGTGTAATCATGCGCGGCAACAAGATCTCCGGTTGTTGCGTCAAGCAATGCCACAAAGCTTGCGTTTCGCTCCCACAAGTCTAATTGAGTTGCGTCTGCCAACGGGTCAATGCGATAACGGACGCCAGCGACAACGACACGTCCTTCAGTCGCCTGCGAAACTAAAAGTGGCTCACCGTGCAGATTAATGCCTTGAGGCTCATCGTTCTTAACAAGGTCGGCGTATCGTGGAGGTGTACCCAAAGTCGGCACCGTTCCGACAAACCCGCCAGTATTCGTAAAACACGAAATTTCAAATTTTGAATCTGTGGCAGCGGTAGTGACATCAGCGACGATGCAGACGTCGTGCTCAGTTGTGTCTGGACCGAAAAACAAGCCCTTTACTGAGTTGGTGCTGTTATCTCCGGGCAGATTGAAATCGTATTGAACGCGGCCGTTAGCCATTACGGCTGTGTATTTACGCGTAGCAGGGCTGAAGCAGTAAACCACCCCATTGGTATCCTTTGCCAATAAACAATCATCTGGCAGTTGTTCGGCTTGCGCGGTTGTCAAAAATGAATCGGTGGCAGTATCATTTTCATTTGGCTGATCACTGTCTGTAGCGTCTGTTGTATCTGTTGTATCTGTTGTATCTGTTGTGTCTGTTGTGTCTGTTGTATCTGTTGTGTCTGTTGTGTCTGTTGTGTCTGAATCAGTCTGGTCAGCTTCTGGACTGGTTACGTTGACTAACATCATGCTCTCAGAGGCCACAGACTCAGCTATGGAGTCGCTGTCACTGCATGCCGATGCGAGCAGGCTTAAACCCAGAATTAAGAGCACGGTGGGTGTATGCTTATAAATATTCATGTCAAGAACCGAAATTGGCTGCGGGCGAAGTGTTCGTCTTTACTCCAGTACAGCACAAAGCACACGGGTTTGCCACCAACCTTGCAAGGTGAACGAAGGGAATATTACCTGAATGCGTGACAATCCAAACCAACCCTAACATTGCTGTGCTTTTTCGTTTACTCGGCGAGCAAGACGTCGTCGCATCATGCGCGCGTAGTTGGTATCCACTCGCACTGGTAATTCGTTTGCACCAATGGTTGGTATAGAAACAAGCGTACTACGGCACTTGTCTGGTGCTAAACCAGCCAGCAATGGAATGTCTGTCAACGGTGGTGACCAACACTTCATGTGGAATTTCTTCGCTTAGAAAAATAACCAGCGTCCCGAATTCCGGTTTGATCGAAAGTTGTCCCAATGCATTGTTTCTATGTAATACCAGCTCCCCGGCATTTTTCGTTATCCAATCGCGATTAAGGTAAACGATGACAGACAGCACTCTGTTGGATTTTCCTTTAAAGGCGTCATAATGACGTTTATAGAAACCACCGGGTTTATAAATGGAGAAATGGCTTTCAAAAGCGAATAGCCCTAAATATAAATGTTGGTTGAGGTAACTCTGCATTTGCCGAATCCAGATTAACCATTCATCTCCGGCTTTTGTATCGCTGTTAATCCATGCCACTGCATCGGTTCGAATCGCCTGGTTGATGCTGTGTCCTGAACTTCGGCCAATACCGGCTTTGTGATAGTGGGTAGGGGATTCAGAATGTGATTTTTCCCAAAGCAGTACCCCCAACTCCAATGGCAACGCACCGGTTTGCACGCTGTAGCCATCAGCAAAAAGATCACTGACTATGGATTCAAATAACGTGGCGCTGCTTTCATTCTGCTTTGATGACTCGGTGTTTGACTCTGCTGATAAGGGCACTTTCAATTGAAATTGATCCTGATAAAACTTTGCATGGAACTACAGGTGGGGCAACAGTTCTATCGTTAACAATGTGTTGAACCAGTCGAAAGGCTTGCTTGCCTGCAGGGAGGTATAACACGGTATTACAAGCATCAGCAAGACAACTTATTTTTTTAGCTTCGATAACAATTCTTCTATCAATTGATCAGCTGCATTGACTATCACGGTTCCGGGTGGGAAAACAGCGGTTGCTCCGTGAGAAACTAGCGTATCTACATCCTGTGGAGGAATAACGCCACCAACGACAATGAGAATATCCTCCCGGCCTCGCGCTTTGAGCGCTTTGCGAAGCTCTGGCACCATACTCAAATGACCGGCCGCCAGCGAACTGGCGCCAACAACGTGAACATCGTTTTCTATCGCTTGTTCTGCAACTTCTTCGGGTGTTTGAAATAGCGCGCCGATATCAACATCGTAGCCTAAGTCGACAAATGCTGAGGCGATGACTTTTTGTCCTCGGTCGTGACCATCCTGCCCCATTTTTGCTAACAAAACTCGCGGTCGTCGGCCTGTTTGTTCGGTAAATGTATCAATTTTGGTTTGTACATCGGGTAACCCGGTATGGTTGCCCATAGCCTCTTTGTACACACCTTTAATTGATTGTACTTTAGCGACGTGTCTGCCAAAAGTGTGCTCAAGGGCTGCAGACATTTCCCCGACAGTTGCGCGTGCGCGCGCTGCGTTTATAGTCAATTCCAATAAGTTGGCGTTCCCATCGCGAGCCGCTGCTTTTAACGCAGTAATACTTTTCTCATGCTGTGCTTTATCTCGCTCTGCACGAAGTTTGGCAAGTTTAGCCACCTGTTGTTCAAGCACGGCAGCGTTATCGACTTTTAGTACCTCAACGTCATTTTCATTTTCGAGTTGATACTGATTAACACCAACCACGATTTGCGACCCCGAATCAATGTGGGCTTGTGTTCTGGCTGCGGCCTCCTCAATGCGAAGCTTGGGGATACCCGCTTCAATGGCTTTAGCCATACCGCCGGTGGCTTCTACTTCCTGAATATGCTGCCAAGCCTTACCGGCAAGTTCACGCGTTAAACTCTCCATGAAGTAACTACCGCCCCACGGATCAACTGTGTGACAAGTACCTGCTTCGTGTTGCAAAAACAGTTGTGTGTTGCGAGCAATGCCAGCTGAGAAATCGGTTGGTAAGGCCAGCGCTTCATCGAACGCGTTGGTGTGCAAGGACTGTGTGTGACCATTCACCGCAGACATGGCTTCAACACAGGTACGAGTCACATTGTTATAGACATCTTGAGCAGTCAGGCTCCAGCCTGATGTTTGGCAGTGTGTGCGCAAACTCAACGAACGCGGGTTTTTCGGGTTGAATTGCTTTACCAGCGAAGCCCACAGTAATCGTGCGGCCCGTAGTTTGGCGATTTCCATATAGTGGTTCATGCCAATTGCCCAGAAAAACGACAGTCTGGGTGCAAAATCATCAACCCCTAAACCAGCATCTATGCCCGTGCGCAAATACTCCACACCGTCGGCTAGCGTATAGGCAAGTTCCAGATCGGCCGTAGCACCGGCTTCCTGCATGTGATAACCCGAGATGCTAATGCTGTTATACAGCGGCATGTGTTTCGATGTGTATTTGAAAATGTCAGCAACAATACGCATCGATGGGGCAGGTGGGTATATATAAGTATTCCGCACCATGAATTCTTTCAATATGTCGTTCTGGATGGTGCCGCTAAGTTTTTCTGCTGGTACCCCTTGTTCTTCTGCCGCAACAATGTATAACGCCAGTACCGGAAGCACTGCACCGTTCATGGTCATGGAAACGCTCATTTTATCCAGCGGTATGCCGTCGAACAGTGTTTGCATATCCAGAATGGAATCGATGGCAACGCCTGCCATACCGACATCGCCCCCCACGCGCGGATTGTCCGAATCGTAGCCGCGGTGTGTTGGCAGATCGAACGCGACAGATAAACCGCGTTGTCCTGCGGCAAGGTTACGACGGTAAAATGCATTGCTGTCTTCAGCGGTAGAGAAGCCGGCATATTGTCTGACCGTCCACGGTTTGCTGGTGTACATGGTTGGATACGGGCCACGAGTAAACGGCGCAAGACCTGGGTAGCTGTCCTTGAAGTTGACGTCGGTCAGGTTGTCTTTGTTGTACAAGCGTTTTAGATGAATGCCCTCAGGTGTTGTCAGCTGAGGGTTAGGTGTGTCTTTATGGTACGTACCGTTGTACGAAGTTGGTGCATCGACGTTGCTGAACTTGAACGACGTGCTCATGACAATACCTCAAATTCCATTGCATCACGAACCGGCTTAAGCGCGACTATTCCAGTTACCAAGCTACTTGTTTTTTTATCGATTTCCGCTGTTTCACTTATGGCACTGGTTTGAGCCTTATTAACTTCATCCGGTTTCATTTGACTAACGCTACTGGACGAATTCTGCTGTTGTTTTGTGGTGTATCGATTAACGCCGATTTTTATATCTTGTTCATCGCGTAAGCGAGCAACCCGTTCTTGTTGAACATGTGCGATATTGTTCTGCCATTCACCGGTTACGAGTTGCTGCACCAACCCACCAGAGTGTTCCAATGTTTGTAAACCATGCCAAACTGTTTGGCTGAGCTCATCGCTCTGAGTTTCTACCGCGTAAGAGCCTGCCATGGGGTCATTGATAAAATTCATACGCGTTTCTTCCGACAGAATGATCGCGATGTTTCGCGCCACCCGTGCTGAGATGTCTACATCGTTATCAACGTATGCGCCATCGATCCGATTATGCGGGTGTACGATGATGCATTGAGCGCCACCCATGGCGGCGGCAGAAGCTGAACTTATATTGCGTAAGTGATTAACCCAAGGCTCAAGCGTCGATTGCATTCTGAGTGAGGTTTCCACAACAAGATTAAGCGTTGGCTCAACAACCCCGAACTGATGCGCCGTGTGGTGCCACAGCATTTTTAACGTGCGTAGCTTTATCACATTGGCAAGCCAATCGGCATCGCAGGCCAGATGAAAAACCAGATTATCGTGTGCCGCCTGTATCGTCATGCCAGAATCGATCATCGCCTGCATATAGGTTGCAGCTGTTGCGATGCTCGCGACGAGTTCCTGTTCGATAGAGGCTCCTGCATTGTGGTAACAAGTACTGTCTACACCAATGGCTTTGACCTTCGCGAAACGTTCATTGCATCGCTGTGCAATTTGGCACATCGCAACAATGTTGTCGTCGATGGCTTGTTGAATATCATTTTTCCTTGTCTCAATATTCTGGTTGGCGTTGCGTTCACTGGTTATAGACTGGGTGTTATCGGCCGGGTTTGCCCCAGCCTGTTGAGATAGCGCCTGCGCGAACGTACCTATGGGGTCTGCGTTCAGCGAACCCTGCGCCTCATCGGCCTTCACATTTCGTGAATTCCAGATGGCCTCCAGTTGTTCGGCTGCGACTTGAGTCTTGCTTCCAGCTTTTAAACTGATGGGCAGAATCTCCAGTTGCACGTCTTGCAAGATACGATCAAAATTCTCTAAGGGTATAGCCGATGGGTGTTCAGGGCATGCCACAGAGAGTTGTACAGAACTGATGCCACCTTGTAAGCCTGCTAGTATCGCAGCGTTCTGATTTTCCGGTGTATCGCTTATTACAGCTAAGCGATTGTCCCAGCGCTGCAACTGTGGTGCCGGCAGCTGATCGTTTGTCGATGGGCGATCAGTGTAGAGTGCAGCAAAGGTTAACCCACTGGCCGTTTTTTTGGTGAGCGAGTCAAGGTTGCCACCAGAAACACTTTTCTCGGCCATTTGGCGCCACTCGTCGAATTTCGGAGTGTCGAAGCTGTCGGTAAAAAAAGCCTGAGTATGAGTACCGCTGTCTGAATTTTTCATAAGGTCATGTTATACCAAAGAATCCTGACTATGAAGACGACTTTCTCAGTGCTCTTATCGTAAATCGTGCTGGGTGCAGTAACGATGACCAACTACTTAAGTCTTCCAGGTTATCGGCGCTGGTGGGCTTGAACTCACACAAATGATCAACCAACAGTTTTGCGCAGTAGGGGGCGCTGACAATTCCGCGAGACCCGAATCCGCCGATAACATAAAGGCCCTGTTGATACCGGGCTGCACTAAATCGACTTTCTGGTAAGCCGTTTTTCAACAAAGCATAAGCTTGAGAATAGTATGAGAAATCTGGTACCGGGCCCACTAACGGCAGGCGATCGGGTGTGGTAGCTCTGATTGCACAGAACCCTTGGCTAGGCGTTTGCTCAGGTGTTAAGTCTGGTAAAAGTGATTTCAATGCTGAATGGTTTTCTGCATGATCAAGCTCGGTCAGTTCGGTTCGGGTATTGCCTCGTGCAAAACTGGCGCCGACGGTTAACTTGTCATCTAGTGGGATTGCATATCGCTTTCCGCTAACCACGGTTTTAAGACGATGCGAGTTTACAAGTGAGTACTGACTGGTTTGCCCTCGAGCTGGTGTTATCGGTAAAGCGTTGGTTTGCTCGAACGATGCCATATTGTGCCCATTGGCCAAAATGAGCGTGGTGCATCGCAGTTCAAGATGCCCGGTTTGTTGCGCCGTATTACTGTATCGATCGTCTGGTTGTTTGGCTTCGTGGGTTAGTGCCTTTGTTTTCGGCTGCAGCTGAACACACCAGCCTTCAGTTGTCGATTGTATGCGGGTGACTTCACAATGGCTACGAAACTCAATCAACGGGTGGCTTGTGAGCTCTCTACAAAGCGATGCTGGATTTAACCAACCCGCACGTTCAAAAAAAATCGCGTTGCTGTTAACGTTTGTTCCGGCAATGCTTGAAGCGTGTTGTGCCGTACAGTTAAGATAGCTTGAGTGCTCCGGGTAGGTTTTTTCCACCAGTTGCAATACACCACATTGATTAAACTGTGCTGCATGACTCAGGCGTCCATTGCGGTTGAGCTGATGCAGTAAGTGTTCAAATGCTGCTTGATAAAACGGATTGGTTTGGGTCGGTGCGCGCGTAACAAACGGTTTTACAATTCCGGTATCGCTTCCTGAAGCGCCTGTAGCGACTTGTTCACCAGCCTCGAGTAGCAATACTGGAATATTGCGTTGGGCTAGTTCGTAAGCAGTATGACAGCCGGCAAGCCCGGCTCCAATAACGATAACAGCCGGTTTTTTTTTCGCGTGTTGGTTTAACTTCTCGGGCGGTGCTTTGGGTAGAACCGCAGTTGCTGCTGGTAACCGGTACCAGGGTGGTTGAATAGCCTGTACGGTTTCGTTTGCCACTGACTCAGTACTTGGTTAGCCGCTTAAGTTTATTCATAACAACTTTAATTCGCTGCAAGTTCAATTGGCTGCAACGTTGAGTGACTTGCTAAGGTGTGTAATGCGATTCAACATACTGCTGCACAATGCTCTGGAATTCCTCGGCAATGTGCTCGCCTTTAAGCGTAACCGCTTTTTCACCGTCGATATAGACTGGCGCAATAGGGCGTTCGCCTGTTCCAGGCAAGCTGATACCAATGCTGGCATGCTTACTTTCACCGGGGCCATTCACAACGCAACCCATCACTGCAACCGACATATCTTCAACGCCTGGGTATTTCGATTTCCAATCGGGCATGCTGTCGCGCAGATACGTCTGTATTCGATCTGCCAGCTCCTGAAAATAGGTACTGCTGGTTCGCCCACAACCGGGGCATGCCGTGACCATTGGAGTAAAAGAGCGCAAGCCCATTGTCTGCAGAATTTCCTGGCCAACAATAACTTCCTTGGTCCGGTCGCCGTTGGGCTCAGGTGTGAGTGAAATCCGGATGGTATCGCCAATGCCGCGTTGCAATAAAACGGCGAGAGCCGCAGTGGACGCGACAATGCCTTTTGATCCCATACCGGCCTCGGTAAGCCCTAAGTGCAAGCAGTATTCGGATCGGCTGGCCAGTGTTTCATAAACCTGAATCAGATCCTGCACACGGCTCATTTTGCATGAAATGATTATTTTATCTTTACCCAAACCAATCTCTTCTGCCCGTTGCGCACTTTCCAATGCGGACGTGATAACCGCTTCGCGATTAATAAAATCCAATGGTTTTGGGTGGGGAAGCGCGGCATTTTCGTCTAACATGCGAGCCAGCAGGTCTTGGTCGAGACTGCCCCAGTTAGCGCCAATTCGAACGGGTTTGTCGTTTTCAATCGCAATTTCGATCATTTGCGCAAACTGCTCGTCGCGTTTGTTGCCGCGGCCAACATTTCCCGGATTGATTCGGTATTTTGCTAAGCTCTGTGCGCACTCCGGCACAGCAGATAATAGCTTGTGTCCGTTAAAATGGAAGTCGCCAACTAAAGGCACGTCGACGCCCATTTTTTGCAATCGGTTGTAGATATCTGGCACGGCCTCGGCAGCAGCCATGGTGTTTACGGTAATTCTGACCAATTCGGAGCCTGCTCTGGCTAAATCGGCAACTTGAGCAGCGGTACGGACTGCGTCTTCAGTGTCAGTGTTGGTCATTGACTGAACGACAATGGGGGCCGAACCGCCAATATGGACTTGGCCAACCTGCACCGAGTGTGTGTGTCTGCGAGGCATATAACGTGTCAGAATGGTTGTATTAAGTGACGTTGAAATTAGTGATCAAGGGCCCTAGTTTATCGTGATCTGGGCAAGTCTGTTCGACTAACGTAAACTGCGTGGCATCCTGTGCGGTGGTTCTGCTTTCGCCCAGTGGCATACGACCTGCAGTTTGTTCGATATGATGAAGCGCTTGAAGGCGTTAAACCAATCCTCAACTTGGATTTTTGTGACTCTAAAAGAGTACGTGCCATGACTGCAAAAATGGACATAGAATTCAGTGAACGGGAGCAGCACATATTAAAGCTGCTTGTCGATCATTACATTGCCGAGGGTCAGCCCGTGGGCTCGCGAACGCTATCGCGAATGCCGGGTATTGATATCAGTGCAGCATCTGTCCGGAATGTGATGGGCGATCTTGAGGCAATGGGGCTGCTAAAATCTCCTCACGCATCAGCCGGTAGAATTCCAACTTCCAAAGCCTGGCGAATATTTGTCGATACGATGCTGGAAGTGCGGCAACTGGACGATCAGCGGGTCCACGATTTTCGCTCAGCGCTTAACCCAAAGCTGAGCGAACAAAACCTGGTTCAGACCGCGTCGAATTATCTCTCAGGCTTCACCCGTATGGCGGGTATGGTTACTGTGCCCAAGCATGAGGGCAAGTCTTTGCAGCAAGTCGAATTTTTACCGTTGTCCGATCGACGCATTTTGGCCATTCTGATCATGCAGGACAACGAAGTTCAGAATCGAATTATTCAAGTCGATCGTGACTATCAGAAAGATGAGCTTGAGGCTTTTTCCCGTCAGCTGAACGAGGAGTACCTCGGTAAATCACTGCAGGAAGTCAGGGATATGCTGCTCGATGAAGTGCAGCGTAGTCGCGAAGATATGAGTAAGTCTATGCAATTCATGATCGACGTGGCGGGCGAGGTGTTTGTTGAGTCCGAACCCACTGAAGAAAACAATAATATGGTCGTCGCCGGCGAAACCAATCTGATGCGACATGCCGATTTAAGCAATATGGAAACGCTCAGGGAGCTTTTCGATGCGTTTCATCAAAAACGGGACATCTATCATCTGCTCGAGCAATGTGTGTCCGCGGAAGGTGTCCAGATATTTATCGGGCGCGAATCTGGCTACGATGCGTTGGGTGAATGTTCGTTGGTCACCTCTCCGTATGAGTCAGATGGCAAGGTGCTCGGTGTACTCGGTGTGGTTGGCCCGAAGCGTATGGCCTACGATAAGGTCATCCCGGTTGTCGATGTCGCGGCAAAATTATTGAGTGCGGCCTTGAACTCTCGCTCGTAACCCTTATCATTGCCAACATTTATTTGCATCGCCGCACAATGGCGAATCAACATTGCCTGATACTGGAGAAATCATGTCGCCTGAAGACGACGTTACCAAAGATTCTGACGCACAGGATTCTGAAGCGAACAGCACCACCGTAACCGATACCACTGAAGGACGTGGACCCAAAAATAGCGCGCAGGATGCCGATGTAGCCAGCGACGTTGAAACGAGCGCAGATACCGCGAACGAAGCCGCAGCAACCGGTGACGAGATTGATCAGGCGGCAGCTGCGCAGGACGCCGCCGCGAATGAGTCAAATGTTGAACAAGCCGGCGCCTCCGACGATGATCCGCTTGGCTTTGGCAGCGCTCGCATGGATGGCGAAGACCCAGCTGAGGAGCAGCCGCCTAGCGTGGAATCTCAGCTTGAAGAATCTGAAGCGCGTGTCGCAACACTGCAAGATCAGCTGCTGCGGATGCAGGCAGAAATGGAAAACCAGCGAAAGCGTGCACAGAACGATGTCACGAAAGCGCATAAATTCGCGCTGGAGAAGATCGCTCTGGATTTACTGCCCGTGAAGGACAGTCTTGAAATGGGCATCACCGCCGCCACTGCAGACGACGCTGAGCCAGCAAAAATTGTAGAAGGTTCGGAGTTGACGTTGAAAATGTTGGCGCAAGCGCTTGAAAAATATAATATTGTTGAAGTAAATCCGGTCGATGAGAAGTTCGACCCCGAATTTCATCAAGCGATGTCCATGCAGCCTGTGGAAGGAAAAGAACCCAATACCGTAGCCCAGGTGCTGCAGAAGGGATACACCCTAAATGAGCGCTTAATTCGACCAGCGCTGGTTATGGTTGCGAAATAACGCGTAAACGGATCAACGGTTGCATTGGAATGTGTCGTAAAAGATACGAATCGCTCCGTTAGACGTGCAAAAAAGTATCTCAAGCTATTGAATTCGCGGTGAGATGCCACAGGTTGTTGATCAGTACACGAAGACGCCGATTTAAGGGTCTTCATTAATTCTAGATTTTGTATAAGGCAGATATTCATGGGAACCATCATTGGAATCGATCTCGGCACGACGAATTCGTGTGTCGCGGTTATGGAAGGCGGTAAGCCACGCGTCATTGAGAACGCTGAGGGCGACCGAACCACACCATCAATTGTTGCATTTAGCGACGATGGTGAAGTCGTTGTCGGTCAGCCCGCTAAGCGCCAGGCCGTAACTAATCCTCAAAACACGCTCTATGCTGTAAAGCGCTTAATCGGACGCCGCTTCGACGAAGACGCGGTGCAGAAAGATATCGAGCTTGTCCCGTATAAAATAATCAAGGCTGACAATGGTGATGCCTGGGTGGAAGCGGCAGGTGAGAAAATGGCGCCGCCTGAGGTTGCTGCTCGCGTGCTGATGAAAATGAAAGCCACAGCAGAAGAATACCTCGGTCAAGATGTCAGCGAAGCGGTCATCACGGTACCTGCGTACTTCAACGATTCACAACGACAAGCCACAAAAGATGCTGGTCGAATTGCCGGCCTTGATGTGAAGCGCATCATTAACGAGCCTACTGCAGCGGCACTGGCCTATGGTATGGACAAGCAGCGTGGCAACGGTCAAATAGCCGTTTATGACCTTGGTGGTGGTACGTTCGATATTTCGATAATTGAAATCGCCGAAGTCGATGGTGAGCATCAATTTGAAGTGCTCTCTACAAACGGTGACACCTTCTTGGGTGGTGAGGATTTTGATAATCGTCTCATCGACTATCTGGCCGATGAATTCAAAAAAGAAAGTGGTATCGATTTACACAACGATCCGCTCGCGCTGCAGCGTCTTAAAGAAGGTGCTGAGAAAGCCAAAATTGAGTTATCCAGTACTCAGCAAACCGACGTTAACTTGCCATACATTACCGCCGATTCTTCTGGCCCCAAGCACCTGAACATCAAGGTGACCCGTGCCAAACTTGAATCATTGGTTGATGATTTGGTCCAGCGCACGATCGACCCTTGTCGCATGGCGTTGAAAGATGCGGGTTTAAGTGCATCAGATATCAACGATGTCATCATGGTTGGTGGTCAGACTCGCATGCCTAAAGTTCAGGAAGTGGTTAAAGACTTCTTTGGTAAAGAACCTCGTAAGGATGTTAATCCGGATGAAGCGGTCGCCATAGGTGCAGCGATTCAAGGTGGTGTATTGGGCGGTCAGGTAAAAGACGTATTGCTGCTTGATGTAACACCTTTGTCATTGGGTATCGAGACGCTGGGTGGTGTCATGACCAAGCTGATTGACAAAAACACGACTATCCCGACCAAAGCGCAACAGGTATTTTCAACAGCCGATGATAATCAAACGGCCGTTACTGTTCATGTGCTTCAGGGCGAGCGTGAAATCGCTGGTGGTAACAAGTCTCTCGGTCGATTCGACCTGGCTGATATTCCGCCAGCAGCACGTGGGGTGCCGCAAATTGAAGTGTCATTCGACATCGATGCTAACGGCATTATGAACGTATCAGCAAAAGACAAAGCGACGGGCAAGGTGCAGTCAATCGTTATTAAAGCCTCCAGCGGATTATCTGATGAAGAAATCCAGCGTATGGTGAGTGATGCTGAAACGCATGCAGCCGAAGATGCGAAAATGAAAGAGATGATCGATACTCGGAATCAGGCTGAGCAGATGATTCACGCGACGGAAAAATCGATGACCGATTTGGCCGATCAGATCGATGAGGGCGAACGCACAGAAATTAACGCCAAGCTCGACGATTTGCGTACTGCACTCACCGGCGATGATAAAGAGGCGATTGAGACCAAGCTTGCAGCACTAAACGAAGTGACCAGCAAGTTGGCTGAGAAAGCGTATAGCCAGCAGCAAGCCGATTCGGGTGAAGCCGGTGCTGCACCTGGTGGTAACAACGATGCTGGTGGTGCGTCAGCTCAGGCGGACGATGCTGTCGATGCAGAGTTCGAAGAAGTCAAAGACGATAAAGCGTCTTAGACGTTAATGTCTTAGGGGTTTGTTCATTGTGGTCGATGGGCTAGTACATTCAACTTAGAATGGTTAGCTCATCGGCAGTGTCAGGATAAGTTGCTACTCGACATTAGGCACCACAATTGCTCCACTCGGTGGATATTTATGTCGACGTTCATTACACGGTTTAATGTCTGGCATAGTAAACTTGCATTCGATTTCAAGGTTAAGAATTAAAGCATGGCAGAGCGCGATTATTACGAGATACTAGGCGTCTCCCGCGATGCGAGCGAGGCTGATTTAAAAAAAGCCTATAGACGTCTCGCCATGAAATTTCATCCGGATAGAAATCCGGACGATAACGACGCAACCGACAAATTCAAGGAAGCCAAAGAAGCTTATGAAGTCCTAAGCGATTCTCAGAAGCGCGCTGCCTACGATCAATTCGGCCACGCTGGGGTTAACAATCAGCCCGGCGGTGGTGGGTTTGGCGGTGCTGACATCAATGACATCTTTGGCGATGTTTTTGGCGATATCTTCGGTGGTGGGCGTTCGCAAGGCGGAGGTCCGCGGGTGTATCGCGGCGACGATCTGCAATACAACCTCGAAATTCCTCTTGAGGAAGCAGTGGCAGGGGTAACCACCGAAATTAAATTACCTAGTTCCGTGGCCTGCGATGCCTGCGATGGCAGCGGCTCTAAACGCGGCACAAGCCCGGGCAATTGCCCTACCTGCCACGGTGTTGGCCAAGTCCGCATGCAACAAGGCTTTTTCTCGGTACAGCAAACCTGTCCTTCCTGTCGCGGTAAAGGGAAGGTCATCACCGACCCATGCCCTAAGTGTCGTGGTCATGGTCGAACCAATAAAGAGAAAAAGCTCTCTGTCAAAATTCCACCCGGCGTTGATACCGGCGATAAAATCCGCTTATCTGGCGAAGGCGAGTTAGGTGAGAACGGTGGTCCAGCGGGTGATTTGTACGTTGCCATTAACGTCAAAGAGCACGAGCTGTTCACACGTGATAACGCCGATTTGCAATGCACTGTGCCCATCAACTTTGCCACAGCTACTGTGGGTGGTGAACTTGAAGTCCCCACGCTCGATGGCCGGGTAAAGCTGAAAATTCCCGCAGGTACGCAATCTGAAAAAATCTTTCGATTAAGAGGCAAGGGCGTAAAGCCTGTTCGCGGAGGCCCTGTGGGCGACTTGATGTGTAAAGTGCGCGTTGAAACGCCTGTTAATCTGAGCAAAGAACAACGCGAAATGCTCATGGCTTTCCATGAAACAATTAGTGGTCCGAACGCGCAAAAGCACAGTCCGCAAGCGCATAACTGGTTGGGTGGTGTTAAGAAATTTTTTGATGAGTTACGCGGTTAAGCGTTCTGCGTAACTCTTTATCAACTTTACTGCAGGCCACTATTCCGGTAGCCGGATTGTTCCGCTGCCTATTGCAACACTGGAACCCCTTACCCGAACAGCCGTTAATGCATCGTTAACAACGTGCATGGTCAGTTGCATTTGGCTGGGTCTACCCATGGCATAACCCTGCCGAAGGGTTAAGCTATTGACGCCTTCAAGCAATTGTTTATCGTTAAGTAGTTGTGAGCCCAGAATAGCGGCGGCGGAACCTGTTGCCGGGTCCTCGGGTATGCCTGCTGCGGGGGCAAACATACGCGCATCGATTTCAGCATTTTGCTCATTCAGGTGATACACGTAGAGTCCGGTTGCACCGTATGCTGCGGTGAGTTCATCGCATAAAGGCTGTACCGGCTTGGCATTGTTTACCGCGTTTACAGAATTCAGTGGGATAAAAATAAATGTTGGCCCGCCAACATGTGCCATTGGCGTATGGGCAATGGAATTTGGTTGAACGCCGATAGCGCTTGCGGCCGTGGTTGCGGTTAGTTCGACAGAGCTTTGTTTTTTACTTAGAGCATCATGGCTAACGAGCCCGCAGGGCTTCGGTATCACGGGTGCTGTTAGTTCGGCACGTGTTATTCCGTTTTCGCGCGTGACCGTCACCGGCACTAAGCCTGCAACTTCCTCAAGGCGGATTTCGTCGCTGAACGATTCCGCTCCGCGGTTTTGCTCAGCAAGAAATATGGCACAGCCCACGGTAGGGTGACCAGCGAACGGAAGTTCGTTTACGGGCGTGAAAATACGCACCTTTGCGGTGTTGTTTGAATCGTCCGCTTGCTGAATAAAGATAGTTTCCGGCAAATTAAATTCGCGCGCCAGCAACTGCATCTGGGCATCTGACAAGTTATCTGTATCCAGAACAATTGCAAGTGGGTTACCGCTAAACGGTTTTGTGGTGAAAACGTTAACCGTGTAAAAAGTTTTATTCTGATTTTCGCTCATTGCCTGAACTATCCACTTTTAACTGCTGGGGTTAGTGTAAATCGCCACCGAACTGGTCGTCGGCTTGTCACTCGTTGAGTGTATCAATAACCAATTCAAGCTTTGGAGACTCGGCCGGTTGGATATTCTCCAGTTCACCAAACCAGTCGCCGGGTTGCGCTATTGCATCGCCACTTGCCGATATACGTGCAGCGACCGTCACGCTCGGGAATTGGCTTAATGTCATGGCGGGCATCATTGCCATACTGTCGTTCAGCACGACGGTGATGGGTAAGTCGCTAACCACATGGCGAGAAACGGCTAACGGCATGGGAGGACCGCTGCTTGCGCGAGCGAATATAAAAACAGAGTCGGATGCATTCACTTGTTCCAAAACACCATCGGCCAGTGACACTGTTACGCTGACCTCAGCTGCGCCGCTTGTCGATGTTGGTGCATCGTTTGTTGTCGGTTCAGCGTTTGCTGTTGAGCCTTCAGCGGTGGTGGTTAGCTGAGATGAAACCGCGTCTAAGCCCAATTCTATTCTTGATAGATTAATCATTTCGTTCACGCTTGCCACCGCGTCCGGATTATCTGCAACACCTGATCGCAATGCTTCGAAGCGAGTAATGGCCTCTTCGTGCTTGCCAGCCTGTTGTCGCGATATCGCGACAAGCCAGAGGCTTTGCTGGTGCTGTGGATTGATTTGTAGAGCAGAGTCCAGGTAATCGCTAGCCTCGCCAGACAAGTCCCCACCACGCTCCATAGCTGTGGCTTCGGCGAGTTGTGATAATAAATCCGGGTCTGCATTGTCGATTTCATACGCCCGAAGCAGTGCCCGTTTGGCGTTTGAGAAATCGCTGATAGTTAGATAGCTTTTTCCAAGTAACTTCCAGCCGTCAATATCGTTTGGGTTTTCCAGCAGCTTCCTTTCCAGATTGGGTAGCAGCTCTGCTAAAGCTGGGGGTTGCCCTGCCTGCTGCTGTTGCTGTTGATTCTGAAGAACTTGCGCGTGCATAGCGTCGGTATCCACCGCCGCAGGCTCGCCCAGCTGCAAATAAAGCGCACCCGACGCAATAGGTAGAAAAAGCGCGATGCTAGCCGCGATGCCAATGCCTCTTTTGGCCGATTCGCGATGTTTCTCTGCGGCGCCGACATCGGCTGCCAAGCCATGTTCCAGATCGATTAATTCGCTGTCGTAGGTGGCTTGGTCGATGGTTCCGCTTTGCAATGATTGTTGCAGCTGAGAACGGCGGTCTTTCGCAATACTGATATTGGTATCGAGCTGATCAAGCTCGTCCTGGCTGGAGCGTTTCAGCGTGCTGGGTATGATGAACGCCAGTGCTGCGACAACCATTAAGGCGGCTAAGATGAAAAACAGACTCATACTGCGTATTTACTCTTGATTAGTACGTTGGGAGCACGATGAATAAGTATACGAGTCGCAGCGCCGGATTGGGTTCCGCAACGCCAATTTGGTTATTTAATTTTTTTTGAGCCTGCCAGTGAAATAACGGAAATGTTATCCGCACCACCGTTCTGATTGGCGCAATCTATCAGGCTTTGGCATAAGGCTTCTGGCGGCTCGTTGTTTTGCATAATACGCGCAATGTGCTCATCTGAGACCATGCCAGAGAGGCCATCTGAGCAAAGCAGGTAGGACGCTTGCTCAGCGGTAGCGATGACTTCCAGATCGATGTCAACATCGGCAAACAGTCCGACCGCCCGCACGATCAGATTGTGGGGAGGAGCGGGGCCAATTCGACCACCTTCTTCCCATAGACGATACATAGTGTGATCTTGAGTCAATTGAGACAACTCGCCTCGCTCAAAGCGATACAGGCGGGAGTCGCCGATATTGAACACAACCGCACGCCCAGCATTGCCGTAAAAGCACAAACCCACCAGTGTGGTGCCCATGCCGGAGCCGTCGTCGTTGCCGTTTTTTATATTCTCCTGATAAATTTGAGTATTGACGCCGGAGATACATTGAAAAACCAGCGCCAGTGCCTGATCGTCGGTTATATGATCACTGTATAGAGCTTTGGAAACAGAGTCTGACGCGATACATCGTTTTAGGGTTTCCAACGCTAATTGACTGGCAATATCTCCCGATCCGTGTCCACCCATGCCATCTGCGATAGCGTAAAGCCGAGCCTCTGGGTCAACCAGAATGGAATCCTCATTCACCTGTCTGAGCTGACCAATATCACTCAAACCTGCGACCTTTGCGTCGGCCTCAAATGTCATGATGATTCGCTGGTTTGGTCCGTGATGTGTCCAGCAGAGAACCCTGCGTGGTAAGCAAAATAAAACGCGGCAAGTAGTACCAGAACGAGCAACGGCACTACGATCAACCAAAGCATCCATTTCGGTTTTTTACCCTGTATCCTGGCTGAGGAATTTTGTTGTAAACGTTTTGGTGTTGGTGCATCGCCGCCGGGACGAGATGTTGCCGGTATGGCCGTGTTACCCGTATAGGTATTGTTATGAGCTTGTGGTGCTGCGCTGGACATTGCATCTGTTGCTGGCCATGCTTCTGTATCGTCAAACGATGTTTCGGAGGCCTTGTTAAGGTTTTGCTCTGGGCTTTTATCGCCAGAAGGCGCATCGTTAAATGTGGCCGTGTCGACAACGCGTATCGCCGGTTTTATGCGATCGGGTCTGCCGATTTCATCTTTGTTAGCTATAACGGTGACATTGTCGCTATTACCGGATTGGGGTGAGTCTGGTGCCTGAAACAAATATTGGTGCTCATCGAACACCACTATATCGCCATCGATGAGCTGCACGGCACGACTTATTTCTCGACCGTTAACCGTTGTTCCGTTCAGTGAGCCCAAATCCATCAGAATGGTTTTTTGGTCTTCAACTGTAATTCGGGCGTGTTTCCTGGATGCGCCTCTTTCCGACTCCAACACCAGATTACAATCTTCGTGACGGCCCACGATAGTCGTCTCACCAAGAATGTATTCGACTTGCGAGTGCAAATTTCTCAGTCGTGGAGAGTTGGCTGACGTATCTGTTTCTGACGCGTGTTTCGGGCTATTGGCAGACGGCGTGTTCATTTGATGGAATTCGAGGTACTCGCACTAAGCTAGTTGCACGGCAGACAATTAGTGCGACCGCTAATTAATACGACCGCGCAAGCTAAAGGTAATACGCCTTCGGCGATCAGGCAAGGTAAAACTACCCAGAGACGTGTAAATTTTGCAGGATGTGCGTGTTTGAACTAGCCACCCACGTGTTCGAGCTCTAGCAGACAACCATGAAAATCTTTCGGGTGCAGGAATAGCACCGGGTTACCGTGTGCACCAATTTTGGGAGTTCCGTCGCCCAATACACGTGCGCCTTTTGCCTGCAGTTCTTTTGCAGCCGCGGTTATGTCATTAACTTCCAGACAAATATGGTGAATACCGCCATTGGTGTGCTGTTCCAAAAAACGACTGACCGGCGAGTTGTCGCCCAACGGATGCAGCAATTCTATTCTCGTGTTATCAAGATCAACGAACACCACGGTCACGCCATGTTCGGGTAGTGGTTGCGGGGCTGACACCTTGGCACCGAGCGTATCGCGATAGGTGGCGGTCGCGGCGTCCAGGTCGTCAACGACCAATGCGACATGATTCAGTCTACCGATCATGTGAATTCCAGAATGATGGCATCTACAGCCAGATTCGCACCGGCTGTGGCAACCACTTTTTCAACTGTGCCAGATTTTTCAGCTTTTAATGTATTTTCCATTTTCATGGCTTCAATGACGGCTAAGTCTTGTCCTGCAACTACTTCATCGCCTTCGTCTACCATCAGTTTTATCAGAAGGCCAGGCATAGGGGAGAGCAAATACTTTGACATGTCTTGAACAACTTTTTCAGGCATGTGATGCATGAGCTCGGCGACATGCGATTGAACCACTTGAAATTCACGCGTGCCACCGCGATGACTTAATTGCCACCCGGTTTCCAGTCGCTTAACGTTAACGGTGATGTGCTCACCGTTAAGCGTTGCACTTAGACGCTTCTCACCGGGTTGCCAGTCGGTTGTTAGTGCCTTGCGTTGTTCGGCTGAAAAGCACTCGGTTGCTCCGTCGCCAATACAGTGTAATGTGCCAACGGCTTCATTTGTGATACCTGCCAGTCTTTGTCTTTGCCGGCTTTCAACAACGCTTGCGATTAATGCAAGGTTATTAGTGTGTGATGAAACATAGTTGGCGCTGTTGAAACCGTCGCTAAAATGATCTTCTATAAACCGCGTGGTGAGGTCCCCTGCTTGAAAAGCCGGGTGCGCGAATAAAGCGGATAAAAATGGCACGTTATGTTCAACGCCTTCGATTTGATAATGATCGAGGGCGGTTTGCATTTCCGCTATCGCTTCTGCTCGAGTTGGTGCCCAGGTAACCAATTTGGCAATCATTGGGTCGTAGTACATGGAAATCTCACCACCGGATTCAATGCCGGTATCGACGCGAACGCCGCTGGGTGCGTTGGCATCGGTTTCTTGCGGTGGTTGGTAGTGCGTGATTCGTCCAATAGAGGGCAGGAAGCCGCGGTCGGGGTCTTCAGCATAGACACGCGCTTCGAATGACCAGCCATTGAGTTTTACGTCGGCCTGGGTCAATGACAATGGTTTTCCCTCAGCAACATCGATCATGAGTCCAACAAGATCAAGGCCAGTAATACACTCGGTAACAGGGTGTTCAACTTGCAAGCGCGTATTCATTTCTAAAAAATAAAACTGCTCGCTTGCATCAACAATAAATTCAACGGTTCCTGCCGATTGATAATCTACTGCTCGGGCCAGTGCGACTGCCTGTTCTCCCATAGCTTTGCGTGTGCTTTCACTGATAAAAGAGGAGGGCGCTTCCTCGAGTACTTTTTGGTGGCGTCGCTGTATCGAACATTCTCTTTCACCAAGATACAAACAGTTGCCATGTTGATCTGCAATGATCTGTATTTCAATGTGGCGTGGTTGTTCAATAAATTTTTCAACGAACACACGATCATCACCAAACGAGGTTCTCGCTTCGTTTTGAGCGCTAATAAAGCCCTCCTTAACTTCATCGAGTGAATTGGCCACGCGCATACCTTTGCCACCGCCACCGGCAGAGGCTTTGAGCATAACGGGGCAACCAATTTTCTCTGCGATAGTGTAGGCAGTGTCTGCATCAGGTACGGCATCCGGGTGACCGGGTACGGTGCTGACGTTGGCCTTGTTCGCCAGTTTTTTCGATTCAATTTTATCGCCCATGGCCTGTATGGCAAGCGTGCCAGGGCCGATAAAGATGATGCCTTCTCTTGCTAGTCGTTGTGCAAACTCTGCGTTCTCAGAAAGAAAGCCGAAACCGGGATGAACAGCTTGAGCGCCGGTTTGCTTTACCGCATCAACGATGGCATCGGCGCGAAGATAACTCTCACTGGATGCGCTACCACCAATGTGGACAGCTTCGTCCGCAAGCTTTACATGCAGGGCGTATTTGTCTGCATCGGAATAAACCGCAACTGTTTTTATACCGCGTTGTTTTGCCGTTCGAATAACGCGACAGGCAATTTCACCACGATTGGCAATGAGTATCTTGGAAATTTGAGTGATCATGTGCGCTAGTCTTTATAGTGGGATATTGTCGTGCTTCTTCCACGGATTTTCGAGCGATTTGTTTTTTAGCATGGATAAATCTGCACTCAAGTGAGCACGTGTTGCGTTCGGGTCGATCACATCATCAATAAATCCAAGACTGCCAGCAATAAATGGATTAGCGAATTTTTCCCGATACTCTTCAGTACGCTGTTCAATTTTTTCAGGGTCGTCTCTGTCGGCTCTGAAGATGATTTCAACGGCACCTTTTGAACCCATTACGGCTATCTCGGCAGTAGGCCAGGCATAGTTGATATCGCCGCGCAGGTGCTTTGATGCCATGACATCGTAAGCGCCGCCATAAGCCTTACGCGTTATAACAGTAATTTTGGGAACGGTGGCTTCGCCATAAGCGAACAGCAATTTTGCGCCGTGTTTGATAATGCCACCGTACTCCTGGTCGGTACCGGGCAAGAAGCCGGGTACATCGACAAAGGTAACAATGGGTATGGAAAACGCATCGCAAAATCGAACAAAGCGCGCAGCTTTTCTGCTTGCGTTTATGTCGAGACATCCTGCTAATACCATGGGTTGGTTGGCGACGAACCCAATGGTTTCACCGTTGATACGACCAAGACCGATAATGATGTTACCGGCAAAGTCCGCTTGCAGTTCGAAGAAGTCATGTTCATCGCAAACCGCGCTAATTAGCTCTTTAATATCGTAGGGTAGGTTAGGGTTTTCCGGCACAAGCCTGTCCAGAGCCGGGCATAGCCTGTTGGCCGGGTCTGAGGTTTTAACCGGTGGCACCGGTTCGCGATTGTTTTGCGGCATAAACGACATGAAACGACGTGCCTGTTCAAGCGCTTCGATATCGTTATTAAAAGCACCATCTGCGACACTGCTTTTTGATGTGTGCGTTCCAGCGCCGCCCAATTCTTCTTGTGTGACCGTTTCGTGTGTAACGGTTTTTACTACTTCAGGGCCGGTAACAAACATGTAAGACGAATCACGTACCATGAAGATAAAGTCGGTCATGGCTGGCGAGTAAACCGCGCCTCCAGCACAAGGGCCCATGATGAGTGATATTTGTGGAACGACTCCTGATGCCAGCACATTTTTCTGAAACACATCGGCATAACCGCCAAGAGAGGCCACGCCTTCTTGAATTCGGGCTCCACCCGAATCGTTTAATCCAATAAGCGGTGCACCAACGCGCATGCTGTGATCCATGACCTTACAAATTTTCTTGGCATGAGCGGCTGACAATGAACCGCCAAGCACAGTGAAATCCTGGCTAAATGCAAAGGTCAGTCGGCCATTGATTTGGCCGTATCCAATGACAACGCCATCGCCGGGAATGCGGTTGTCTTGCATGCCAAAGTCGGTGCAATCATGTTCAACGAACATGTCCCATTCCCGAAATGTACCTGCATCGAAAAGAACATTGAGCCTTTCGCGCGCCGTAAGCTTGCCCTTTGCGTGTTGAGCATCAACCCGACGTTCGCCGCCACCGGCTAATGCAGCTGCACGTTTTCTGGCGAGCCGATCAACTATATCTGTCATGATTTACTTGCATATCCCAGTTTTTTTAATGCATCGGTTACATCATCAAGCGCACCTGCGTCCTCAATGGTTGCAGGCATTTGCCATTCGCTTGCGTCGGCAATAGATCGCATCGTTGCGCGTAGCATTTTCCCCGATCGTGTTTTCGGCAGCTTGCTAACCACGGCAACTGATTTAAACGCTGCAACAGGTCCGATGTGTTCGCGTACCCGGCTAACCAGTTCGGCGCTGATGTCATCGCTGCTGCGATCAACACCATCGTTCAGAATAACCAGACCAATTGGCAGTTGACCTTTTAAATCATCCGCGGCACCTAACACAGCGCATTCTGCAACATCCGGATGTCCGGCAAGGACTTCTTCGATTGCACCGGTAGAGAGTCGGTGCCCTGCAACATTAATGACATCATCGGTGCGAGCCATAACAAATACATAACCGTTTTCATCGATGTAGCCAGCATCACCTGTTTCGTAATAGCCTTTGAAGGTGGAAAAGTAGGCGGATTCGAAACGCTCGGGTGCACCCCATAAATTGATAAACGTGCCGGGGGGCAACGGCAATTTCACTGCTAGCGCACCGATAGTGCCAGCGCTAACCGGTTGGCCATTTTCATCCAGCACTTCCAGGTCGTAGCCCGGCACAGGCACAGACGGAGAGCCGGATACGACGGGCAACTTTTCAATTCCCATACAGTTTGAACATATTGACCAACCCGTTTCTGTTTGCCACCAATGATCTATCACATCGACACCAAGTTTTTGTTGCGCCCATTCAAGCGTGTCTGGATCGCACCGTTCACCGGCAAGAAACAAAGTTCTGAAATGACTTAAATCGTATTGCTTCAACAGTGAACCGTCAGGATCCACTTTTTTAATGGCACGAAAAGCGGTTGGTGCGGTAAACAACACGCTAACGTTGTGTTCGCTAATGACACGCCAGAATGCGCCAGCATCGGGTGTGCCCACCGGTTTGCCTTCATACAAAACAGTCGTGCAGCCATGAAACAGCGGGCCGTAGATGATGTAGGAATGTCCTACCACCCAGCCGATATCGGACGCTGCCCAATATACTTCCCCAGGTTCAACGCCATAGATATTGGACATGCTCCACTTTAGCGAGACGACACTACCGCCAGTGTCTCGAACAACCCCTTTGGGTTGGCCTGTGGTTCCTGATGTGTAGAGGATATAAAGAGGGTCGGTACTTTTTACGGGAACACAATCGACAGGCTTGGCCTGTGCAAGTGCGTCGTTCCAATCGATATCGCGTCCTTCAATCAATGGTGCTTGTAGGGCATCGCGTTGATAGACAATGCAGCGTGGTACTTTATGTTCTGCTATGTCCATTGCACTATCGAGCAGCGGTTTATACTCAACCAGGCGGTTAGGTTCTATGCCGCACGATGCACTAACAATTAGCGCAGGTTTAGAATCATCAATGCGCACTGCCAATTCATTTGCAGCGAACCCGCCAAATACAACTGAGTGAACGGCCCCGAGTCTTGCGCAGGCCAGAACCGCGATAATGGCTTCCGGGATCATTGGCATATAGATAATCACCCGATCGCCTTTGCCAACACCTTCGGCGCTGATTGCACCTGCGAAATGCGCTACCGTATCACGCAGCTCTCGGTAGGTAAGAGTGCGTTGGCTGTTGGTGATGGGGCTGTCGTAAATCAGGGCTTGTTGATCGGCACGTCCATTCTCGACGTGATAATCCAGTGCATTGAAACAGGCATTGATTTCACCGTCTTCAAACCAGCGATTGAACGGGCTGTTATCGGTATTGAGTGCCTGTGTCGGGAAGTGGTCCCAGTGCACCTGCTGTGCAGCCTCCATCCAGAAATCTGCCGGAGATGTTTTTGCACGCTCGAAAGCGCTTTGATACTGGCTCATTACATTTGCTCTCAAACTGGCGCGGCTGCATGGGGTCTGCAGCCGCTTTACGTATGAGCCTTAGTATAAGCCGGAGGGTTAATGTGTGTCGCGTTTTGATCTGATCGTTTTAATTCGTCTCACTCGATTTGCGGCGCTTATGATCGACGGCGACGCAAAAGCATGCCGCCCACTAGCAGAAATAGTAGTGTGGGGTTAAACGCACCTGCGTACTCTGTCACAACCACGTCTGCTTCTCCATTGGTATCCGGGTCGGCGCTGTCAAACCCGTTGTACGAGGGTTGATTCAAATCTGCCGACTCCAGTGGCAGCCGATTCAGATTCTCAAACCCTCTGGCTGTCGCAGTATCGAGCAGCTTGTCTGTCCAGGCATCATGGATGTCGATGGCGACGTTGTAGTCTTTCGCAGCGTAGTTATTGCGCAACTCACTGTCGACTCGATATTCATCACCGATAGTGGTTCCGTAAACGGTGAATTGGCTGGTTTTATGAAGAAAAATCGCCGCTTCATCTGCAGGTTCCAAATAAATTTTCGCATAGACCTCGGTGTCGCCAAACTCGCTGTCTACATCGATAGTCAGGCTGAAGCCTGAATGGTATCCGTCACCATCCGCATCATCAAATAGTAGTGTGCCGATATCGCTTATCCATATCTGTGGTCTGGAGGATGATTCGAAGTGGAAGCCATCCAGTCCCCCGTTTCGTGCTGCGAATGTATGCAGATTCCAGTCTTCAACAGACATGGCGTAGCCTTCTGAAAACGAACCTGCGTCGTTGGAGGATTGCAGTCGGACTTGTGTGTCAGCAAATACAGTGGTGCTGAAAAGACTCGTGGTTAGTGCAATGGCAGCAGCTGTGCGGTGAAGGATTGTCGAATGCGTGTTTGTTTTGTTGTTCATTTGTTTGCCCCGTTGTGGATTGGTTGAACGCAGTTTAGGGGCGGGTCACTGAACGGAAGCTGAACCATGCGATAGGCAGATGTGACGTATTTATGACAAGTGAAAAATAGTGATATTTCGCTAAGCAATTGATGTAAAAGTAGACTTTACCGTTATCCTCGTTGACATAAGGCTGTTGAACAGCGCACAATTACACAGCTGGTCGACTGGAGTGGATGGGCTCGTTACACACCGTTACGCGGCATTTCTCTCATACAGACGCTTAAAAAAGGAAAAATAACATGGCGAAAGGGCAGTCACTGCAGGAACCGTTTCTGAATGCGTTGCGCAAGGAACGGGTGCCGGTATCTATTTATCTGGTCAACGGCATAAAGCTGCAGGGTCAAATCGAGTCATTCGATCAGTTCGTTGTTCTGTTGAAAAATACCGTAAACCAAATGGTCTACAAACACGCGATTTCAACTGTGGTACCAAGCAGGCCGGTAAAAATTGCTATTCCCGGGGATGACGAAGTCTCGGAAAAAGCAGACTAAACACTTGATTCCTGCATAAGTTTATCCGGTATATTAGTGAATCTGGTCAGTCGTGACGCAACGACCGGTTCGAACTAATCTCGTTTTTTCGAACTAACGCTAATGTTTATTGTCAACGCCCACTGGTTTCACACCTTATTCAAAGCACCGGGCAAGCGCCCAGGAGTTTTTTGCCCAATTGTTTGACCGACCCGATTCAGGAGACAGAGCGCTCCTCGTCCATATTGATGTTCAACATGCTTCCCAGAAAGGCGATCAGCCAGTTGAACTGACCGATTCCCGCGAGGAATTTGTGGAATTAGCCAATTCTGCTGGCCTCGTTGTGGTTGAACTTGTTACCGGCACTCGTCAACGTCCCGACCCTCGCCATTTCATTGGTAAAGGCAAAATTGAGGAAATAGCCTTTCTGCTGGAAGACAACGACATAGATGTTGTGCTTTTCGGGCAACGATTGTCACCCAGTCAGGAGCGTAATCTGGAGAGTGCGTTAAAAGTCCGTGTACTCGACAGGGCCGCTTTGATACTCGACATCTTTGCCCAGCGGGCCCGCACATTTGAAGGAAAGCTCCAGGTCGAGTTGGCGCAATTGACTCATTTATCCACGCGTTTGGTCCGAGGTTGGACGCACCTGGAACGGCAAAAAGGTGGCATCGGTTTGCGCGGCCCGGGTGAAACGCAGCTTGAAACCGATCGACGTCTGCTTAACGACCGGGTGAAGATGCTGAAGCAGCGCCTGGTGAAAGTGCGAAAACAGCGAGAGCAGGGCCGCAGTCAGAGAAATAAGTCTGGTATCGCCACCGTGGCATTGGTGGGCTACACCAACGCGGGCAAGTCGACTTTGTTCAATCGGCTGACTTCGGAAAAAGTCTATGCCGCAGATCAACTGTTCGCAACTCTTGATCCTACGCTGCGACGCCTTACATTAAACGGTGGGAATACGGCGGTGTTGGCGGATACCGTTGGATTTATCTCAGATTTGCCACCTCAGCTGGTTGAGGCTTTTCTGTCTACCCTGACAGAAACACGCGAGGCCGACCTGTTATTGCACGTTATTGATGTCAGTGACGATCTGAAAGAACAACGGATTGCGGATGTTGATGAAGTTTTAGACACAATTGGGGCAGATTCTGTGCCGCAGCTGGTGGTCTTTAACAAAATTGATCGAACCGGTCATGCCGCTCGTATCGATCGTACACAGGATGGAAACGCTCAGGCAGTGTGGGTGTCTGCTGTTAGTGGCGAAGGGATGGACTTATTAATCGAGGCCATCACAGAGCGGGTGGCAAAGCAGAGAAGCATTGGGTGGCTCAGCTTATCGCCAGAACAAGGCAGGTTGCGCGCACAGTTGTTCAACGCTGGAGCAGTGCTCGAAGAAAAAGCTGAAAACGATGGTAGTCTGATGCTACGTATCGATGTCGATTCCATCGACTTCGCGAAAATGGATCGCGAGCATAATATTTCGAACCAATTTACGCCAGATTCGCCTAAACTTGCGGCATCTGGACGCGCATAATTTAAAACGCCGTCTGTTTACGGCATTGGAGCAATAACCTATGGCTTGGAACGAGCCGGGTGGAAACGATAACGATCCTTGGGGTAACCGGAATAAACCCGGCGGCAATAACAATGGCGGCCCTCCAGATCTTGATGAAGTTTTCCGCGATCTAAAAAAGAAATTTGCAGCACTTTTTGGTAACCAGAGTGGTAATCAAGGTGGCGGCAGTAATGGCTCTGGAGGTAGCTCCAAAGGTGGTCTGCCGGGCGGTAATCTGGGTGCAAAGGGCCTGATGGCCATTGCGCTCGTCGGTTTTACTCTCTGGCTTATTTCTGGTGTGTACATACTTGAACCTGCGCAGAAGGGCGTTGTTACGCGATTCGGTGCTCATGTGAAAACCACAGGCTCGGGTCCGCACTGGCATATCCCTTGGCCAATTGAGCATGTTGAACGCGTTGACGTTGAGAACGTGCAAACTGCCAAAATGAACCAGCAAATTACGCTCACCCAAGATGAAAATCTGGTGAAAATTACGCTGTCGGTTCAGTACAACATTAAAAACGCAGAAGACTATCTATTCAACGTGCAGGGGCCAGGTTTAACGTTGAATCAAGTGGTAGAGAGCGCAGTGCGCGAAGCCATCGGGCAAGCCGACATGGAAGCGATCTTGACAACTGCTGGCGTGGTTATTCCCGAGGAGGGTGCTGCAGCAGCACCGGTTGTTGATGCCGATGAATTGCAAAGCACCACAGCCCGAAATGTTCAAGACATTCTCGACCAATACGGAACAGGGCTAATCGTTACTGCGGTCAGTTTGGAAGAAGCTCAGCCACCCGATGAAGTACAGGCTGCTTTCTCAGATGCGATTAAAGCGCGAGAAGATAAAGAGCGAATTATCAGTGAAGCCGAAGCCTATCAGAATGAAATTCTGCCTATCGCACGTGGTGATGCTGAACGAATTTTGCAGGAAGCTGAAGGTTACAAAACGCGGGTAGAGCAATCTGCGTTAGGTGAGTCGCAGCGTTTCCTTTCACTGCTAACAGAATTCGAGAAAGCGCCTGATGTAACACGTGAGCGGCTTTACATCGAAGCGATGGAAAGTGTTCTGAGTAATACCAGTAAAGTCATGGTCGACTCGAGCAGTGATGGCGGTGGTGGTAACAGTTTGATGTACCTTCCTATCGATAAACTGATTAATCAAACCGGCACTGGAGCGGGTACCGCGGGAGCCGCGAGACCGAATGTACTCAACAGTACGACAACGGATGCACCCCGCTTCAGCAATACACCGCTTGATCGAACAGATTTAAACAATCGCGATACCGGGCGGTCAAGAGAACGGGGAGCCTTACAATGAGCCGAATACTAAACCCTTTCTTTTTGGTACTGCTGGCACTCGCAGCCATGCTCGTATCGTCTTTTCTGTTTACCGTTCATGAAACGGAATTGGGTATCAAGGTTCGCTTGGGTAACATCATTGATGACAAGCTTGAACCTGGCTTGCACGGAAAAATCCCGCTGGTGCATCAAATTCATAAATTCGATGCCCGCATTCTGACTCTCGACGTCAATCCTGAGAAAATGCTAACGCGTGAGAATAAGAACGTTATCGTGGATTTTTTCATCAAATGGCGCATTGCCGATGCCAGTACGTTCTATTTGCGTAATGGCACAGAGGAGTCGAGTGCGAACAGCAAACTTACGCAACTTGGTAACAACGAAGTTCGTAACTCAATAAAAAGTCGAACCATCCGACAGGTTGTTTCAACCTCGCGATCAGAACTCATGACAGAGATCAGCTCAAAGTTGGACGATCAAGCGGCTAATCTGGGTATCGAGATTGTTGATGTTCGAATCAAAAAAGTAGAATTGCCAGAAGACGTTCGTGAGTCGGTTTATCAACGAATGGAAAAAGAGCGTGCGAAGATTGCTCGCGAGATTCGATCGGAAGGGGAAGAGACGTCGAAGAAAATTCGTGCCACGGCTAATCGTGTGCGTGAGGAGACTCTGGCCACTGCTTATGCGGATGCAGAGGCCACGCGCGGTGACGGAGATGGTGAATCTGCGCGAATCTACGCCGAGGCTTACACCAAAGACCCGGAGTTTTACAGTCTTTATCGAAGCTTGAGTGCCTACAGACAGGCATTTAGCGGCAGCAACAATGTGCTGTTGCTGCAGCCGGATTCAGAATTTTTCCGGTACTTCAACAACCCCAACGCCCAAGAAAAGTAGACGCTTTTTTAAAGAACAGACGTCATTTAAAAAATAGACGTGTCAACGCCAATTGAGGCCAGCGCTTTTGCTGGCCTCTTGCAAAAACGTTCGACGCGGTACGTCGTGCTTATGACCAAAGGTGGCCACTATGTGGACAGAAATACTCACCGCATTGGCCCTGGTACTCGTACTTGAAGGTATGATGCCCTTTCTTAGCCCAGAGACCTTTCGATCTGTGATGCAGTCGCTGCTGAGTCGAGACAACAACACAATGCGAATTGTTGGCTTGTCCAGTATGATTGTGGGCGTTGTTATATTGATTATCGTGCGTTAGAGCCAGTGACCCAAGTTTCTCCCGAAAGATGGCAGCTCCCAGATGGTGTTGACGAGCTGTTGCCAGATGCTGCGTGGCGAGTAGAGCTGCTACGACGGCGAATCGTCGATCTATGCCAAAGCTGGGGCTTCGATCTGGTTATGCCCCCAATGATCGAATACCTCGATAGCCTGCTCACCGGTACCGGTGAAACCATGAACCTTCAGACGTTCAAATTAGTTGATCAGCAAAATGGACGAACCATGGGTGTTCGGGCTGATATGACGCCTCAAGTTGCGCGGATGGACGCCCATGCGCTGCGTAGCGATGCACCTAATCGACTTTTCTATACTGGCAGTGTGCTGCGTGCGCGAACCGATGGGTTCGGCGGTAGTCGCAGCCCACTTCAATTCGGTGCGGAATTGTTCGGCCACTCCGGTGCGCGGAGTGATATCGAAATCATCCGCCTTATGCTCGCAACGCTGGGCGCTGCGGATTTATCGTCAGACGAACTGATACTCGATTTGGGGCATGTGGGTGTTTATCGAGGCCTTATTGAGCAGCTGGAATTAGCTGTTGAACTAGAGTCGGAGCTGTTTAATTGTGTGCAGCGAGGATCGTTTCCCGATGTAGAAGCTTTACTAACCGATGTTCCTGCGGCGAAGCAGCATGGTACGGCTGAGCAGTTGGGTCAACTAATGAGTCTTCGCGGAGATATGGCGGCACTAACAAACGCACGCAGCGCATTCGCTAGCGCGCCCAGGGCTGTGCAGGAAGCACTTGATTCATTGCAAGTTGTTATAGAAGGTGTTCAACGCATACACACGAATATCAGCATAAACATCGATCTGGCTGAACTCCGAGGCTACAGCTATCATACCGGCGTGCTGTTTGCCGCCTACACAAAAAATGGGCTCGAACTGGCTCGTGGAGGTCGGTATGATGCAGTGGGAGCAGCTTTTGGGCATCCACGACCGGCTACCGGCTTTAGTGGCGATTTAAAACGGCTAGCAGATCGTCTGGTTGAGTCGAAAGAAAACCTGAATGGTATATTCGTCAGCGCCAACCTTGTCGATAAAGCTTGGCACGAAATTACACGCCTGCGTAATACTGGTGAGCGGGTAGTCACTGAATTGGAAGGGGTGGATACTCAGTTGCAACGTGCGTCTTGCAAACGCGTTTTAAAGCAGCAAGGCGAAGGTTGGAACGTTAGCGATCTTGCTTGAGCCATATCATCCAAAATAGTTAGCGCAATCAGCAATCTAATCAATTCAATCGGTAATAAGATTCTTAGGAAAACGCATTCTCATGGCTAATAGTGTTTTAGTGCTTGGTATTCAGTGGGGCGATGAAGGCAAGGGGAAAATAGTTGATCTTCTGACAGAGCAAGCATCGTTAGTTGTTCGTTTTCAAGGTGGTCACAATGCTGGGCACACGTTGGTTATTGGCGATCAAACCACGGTTCTGCATCTTATTCCAAGTGGTATTTTGCGCGACGGTGTGCAATGCGTTATCGGAAATGGTGTGGTCTTGTCCCCCGATGCACTTGAAAAGGAAATTGCGATGCTGGAGGAACGAGGCATACCTGTTTCAGAGCGTCTGAAAATCAGCGGTGCTTGCCCTTTAATTCTACCGCTTCACACGGCGCTTGATCAGGCGCGCGAAAAGGCTGCCGGCAAGGATGCAATCGGAACCACTGGCCGCGGAATTGGTCCGGCGTATCAGGATAAAGTTGCTCGCAGAGCTTTGCGGGTGCATGATTTATTTAATCTTGAACGCTTCGATGAAAAACTGACAGCGTTGTTTGCTCATCATGAAGCGAATCTTAAGCGCTATGACATCAAGACCGATGATTTGGCCAGCTTGAAAAAGCGTGCTCGCGAATATGCGAAGTTACTCAAACCATTCGTTTGTGATGTACCCGGATTACTCGATGAACATCGTCGTGCTGGTAACCGAATCCTGTTCGAAGGCGCGCAAGGTACCTTGCTTGACGTTGATCATGGTACATACCCTTATGTAACCTCTTCCAACACGGTCGCTGGAGCGGCTTGCAGCGGTAGCGGCTGTGGACCTAATGCTATTGAGTATGTGTTGGGTATTGTTAAAGCCTATACCACGCGTGTGGGTGAAGGGCCGTTTACCACTGAATTGTTTGACAAGGTGGGCGAGGAGCTGGGCGAGCGTGGGCATGAATTTGGGGCTACCACGGGGCGAGCGCGTCGTTGCGGATGGTTTGATGCTGTTGCTGTTAAGCGTGCATGCATGATCAATGGCGTAACCGGGCTTTGTTTAACCAAGCTCGATGTAATGGATACGCTGGAAACCGTTCGTATTTGTACGGCGTACGAACTTGACGGTGAAACGATCGACCATCCGCCCATTGGCGCCGATGACCTTGCGCGATGTACGCCTGTATACGAAGAAATGCCTGGATGGCAAGCTCAAACGGCGGGCACCACTTCGTTAGACAATCTTCCTGATGCGGCTGTTGCCTATGTGCGTCGTATAGAAGAATTAGTGGGGCTACCTGCTCATATCGTCTCTACAGGGCCGGAACGAAATCAGAACGTGATTAGCGTGCATCCGTTCGCATGAGCAAAACACCTGAGCTGATCATTTTTGATTGCGATGGCGTGTTGGTTGATTCGGAAATTATCTTTGTCGAGGTGTTACGCGAAGATTTACGCACTCACGGACTCAATCTCGACCAGACTGAGTCAATGGCACTTTTTGTCGGCGGTTCCATGGAGAGCGTGGAAGCCGCAGTCATCGATCGCGGTATCAAGTTACCAACGAATTGGATAGAACAGGTCTACAGTAAAGTAGATGCATGTTTGCGTCAGGGTGTTGATGTTGTGCCCGGCATTCCGGAACTACTTTCGCTACTAACGCGGAAAAAGATCGCCTTCTGTGTTGCGTCCAATGGTCCGGTGCACAAGATGCACAATACGCTGGGGCAAAATGATTTACTGAATTATTTTGATGAGGCGCTGTTTTCAGCCTACGAAATTAACAGCTGGAAACCGGAGCCTGCGCTTTTTTTGCATGCGGCAAAACAGTTTTCAGTGCAGCCGGGTGATTGTCTTGTTATCGAAGACAGCCTTAACGGAACGCTAGCGGCTAAAAATGCTGGAATGCCTTGCCTGGCTTACACACCAGAGGGCGCGAATTCTACATTGTCTGAAACGGGCGCTATTTGTTTCAAAGCAATGAGCGACATACCGGCGTTGGTCGGAATTGAGTAGTGGTGCCGAGAAGAGGACTTGTTCGCGCAGTGCAGCTGGCGCAGTGCAACTGATCTCACGAGCATATGCTCACCAGAGAATTAATTAAGAGCGAAGATTTGTCTGTAATAATGGTGCCGAGAAGAGGACTTGATCGCGCAGTGCAACTGATCTCACGAGCATATGCTCACCAGAGAATTAATTAAGAGCGAATATTTGTCTGTAATAATGGTGCCGAGAAGAGGACTTGAACCTCCACGAGCATAAGCTCACTAGCACCTGAAGCTAGCGCGTCTACCAATTCCGCCACCTCGGCAAAGGTTATCTTCTGGAATTTCGGGAAGAGCGCGAAATGTACCGAAGCTCAGCC
>CAKZUP010000191.1 GCA_937922945.1 uncultured Granulosicoccaceae bacterium | reverse complement strand
CCGTACTTCTTTTCATCAAAGCGTTCAAAGAAATCCAGCCAACCGACACACGCATTGGCAACCGGTGTATTTAATGCACGAAATGCGTCTACACGCACCTTACTGGTGAGTACTTTATGCGTAACATCCAGCGGCATAACAGTCATAGGAATGCCTGAGTCGAACGTTATTTTTGCGGCTTCAGGATCGACGAATACATTGAACTCGGCCGCCGGTGTTACGTTACCAGCCTCGAATAGACCACCACCCATCATCACCAATTCCTTTACGCGCGGAGCAATATCGGGCGCTTTTACCAGCGCATGGGCGATGCTGGTTAGTGGCCCCAAAGTACATAACGTAATAGATTGTTCCGGATGTGAACGAATGGTTTCAATAATAAAATCGATAGCATGAATCGGTTGTACTGGCATGCTTGGCTCAGGAAGTTCAATGCCATCCAAGCCTGACTTACCATGCACGTACTCCGCAGTAACTAGCGGGCGTTGCATGGGCGTATCGGCGCCAGCAAACACGTTGGTATCTTTTTTATTGGCCAACTCACACACTTTACGTACATTGGTGAGCGTTTTTTCCAATGGCACATTTCCGGCCACGGCGGTAACACCCAACACATCGAGTTCAGGACTTGCCAGCGCAAGAAGGATGGCCACCGCATCATCTTGGCCGGGGTCTGTATCGATGATGATCTTGCGCTTTTCATTCATGTTGTTCACTGATGCCGTTTACTCATGAAGATCGCTCATGGCGCACCAAAGTTATTCGAGAATCAGACCAAGAGCAATTAAACTGATTAACACTTATTTCTTAATAGCGTTTTCAGAAATAAAATGCCCGGTTTTCAAATCCTGTAGCGCTTGTTTAATCTCGTCTTTGGTGTTCATCACAATGGGGCCATGCCACGCTACAGGCTCTCGCAAGGGTTTGCCGGAAACTAGCAGAAAGCGCACACCCTGCTCGCCAGCATTAACCACCACTTCATCTCCGCTATCGAACATCACGAGCGTTCTGTTACCGGTTTGGTCACGAAAGTGCAACTCTTGCCCGTTAACCTCCTTTTCAACCATCACACCGACCGGATCAGATGCATCACGAAAAGCAGCACTACCTTCAAACACATACGCAAACGCATTGCGATACGTATCCACCGGAAGTACTTTACGGGTGTTGGGCGGGACGCTTATATCAAGATATTGTGGGTCTGCGGCGATTCCCTCGACCACTCCCTGCTTACCCCAGAAATTGCCGACCACGATACGAACCACGGTTCCATCATCGTCGGTAATCTCTGGTATGTCGGCTCCTTGAATATCCTGATACCGTGGCGCTGTCATCTTTAACGAGCTTGGCAAATTTGCCCATAGTTGAAAGCCATGCATGCGCCCTTGGGCATCACCCTTGGGCATCTCCTGATGCATGATGCCGCTACCGGCTGTCATCCACTGCACACTACCGGGGCCCAGAGAGCCTGCGTTACCCAGACTATCGGCATGGTCTACTGTTCCTGCAAGCACATAGGTGATGGTTTCTATGCCACGGTGTGGATGCCAAGGAAAACCAGCTGCGAAATGCGCCGGGTCGTCATTGCGGAAGTCGTCCATAAGCAAAAACGGATCGCTAACATCGGTATCGCCAAAGCCAAACACACGATGCAAATGCACACCAGCACCTTCCAGTGTAGGCTGGGTGCCGGATACTGCTTTAATAGGACGAATTGACATAAATCACCTTTAAAAAATCAGATACCGCTCGGGATATCCCAAGGATATTACAGTGTAGTCGGTTAATATAGACGGCTACTAGCAACTTCAAGCATATTAGCAGAAGGGTTGAGCGATGTACCATCAGGCAGGATTCGAACGCGGCTTCGGCACATTTCCATTGAAAGGTGATGAGCTAGCCACGGCATTAATTACCGCATTAGACACCGGCTACCGAGCTATTGATACAGCACAGTTTTATGACAATGAAAAAGACATAGGCTGGGTGTTATCCAGCTCAAGAATTAAACGCACCGACTTATGCATTACCAGCAAGGTGCCGGTAAACCACTTTGGTAAAGACGAGTTTGTTCCATCGGTAAAACAAAGTCTGGACGATCTTCAATTAGATTATCTGGACGTGCTGTTACTACATTGGCCACCGGCCGATGGCGATATTAAACCCAGCGTTGAATATTTGCTGGAGGCCAAACAGGCGGGTTTGTGCAAACACATTGGCGTTAGTAATTACACCTCTGGCATGCTTGATGAGCTGGTCAAGCTCACCGATGAACCCATTGCCTGTAACCAAATTGAATTTCACCCGTTACTGGATCAACGCGTCATGCTGGAAGCATCGAACCGAACCGGCGTACCACTGGCCTCTTATTGTTCGATAGCAAGGGGTAAGGTTCTGAGCGAACCACTAATAGAAGCAATTGCTAAACAATACCAGCGCTCGCCTGCGCAGGTGGTATTAAAATGGATATTACAAAAAGGCGTGAGTGTTAACGCCATGTCTACTAATGCTAACAACATTCAATCGAATTACAACATTCTGGACTTTAACTTATCGAATACGGATATTGCCAGAATAGATACACTGGGTTCACAACAATACCGCATTGTTGATAAAACGCTGGTTCCGTGGGCACCAGAATGGGATTAGCTATGCTCTTTTTTGATTATTCCGCGCCAAACACACCGCGCAGAATAATCGCATGGATTAGATAACGGCGCTTTCAATAATCGGGGTATTGTTGACAATACGATCGTAAGAGAATAGCGACAAATCCAAAGACCGAAATTCGCCATACGTAATAATTTCAGCAGTACCACGACCCAATGCTGGGGATTGCTGAAACCCGTGACCGGAAAACCCATTCACAAAAACAAAGTTTTCTACTTCGTTGTGTTTTCCGACAATGGCATTTTGATCGAATACGTTGAATGCATAATGTCCGGCCCACGAATTGGTTAATTTAATAGCCTCAAACTGTGGGATGCGGTTTGCAATCGCCGGCCACGCCTTTTCTTCCCACAGTGAGTGATCTTGCTCATAGTCGTCATAATCTACTGCAGGGTCGATATCCGGCGTGCAGCCAGCGAGATAATATCGGCCATCGGTACGCACGTGCACACCGGACGGGTCGATAGTCAGTGGTAAATCTCTGTCGAGCGGCTGCTCTGCATCAAAGATATACGTATAACGCTTACGCGGTTCTACCGGGATTTCAATGCCTGCCATGCGCGACGTGAGTATGGCCCGTGGTCCGGATGCATTGACCACTGTATCGCAGCCAATGGTTTCACCAGACTTTAATGTTACCGACGTGACCCTTGTACCGTTGTCGTTCTTACTCATACTGACAACTTCGTTTTCAATATACTCGACCCCGTTTTCGCGCGCACTGCGACGCCACCAATCGAATACGGTTGCACCATCAAAATAACCTTCGTCTACCAGGTTATGGCTACCGGCAACGATATCGTCGGTTTTGTAGAAAGGATAGTCTCGCTCTATATCCTCACGGCTCATTATTTTCGTACCAGCCCCGCACGCTTGTTGAATTTTCTGATTCGCTCTTAGCACATCTGCGAACGGTTCGTTATCAGCAAGATACATGTAGCCATAGCTTTGCAATAAGATATCCGGCACACGATCGTCACCGCCTAAATGCTGGCGGAAATTTTTCACGAATTCGGCTGCGAACTGCGATATTTTTACATTGAGTTCAGTCGAAAACTGCTGCCTCATACAACTGTTTGTGTGTGTGGTGGAGCATGCGGTGTACATGTTGTCCCGCTCAACCACGAGAACAGAGCCGGTAAAGTCAGGATTGTTGGAAAGAAACCACGATACGGATGAACCGTACATGGCGCCCCCGACGATCACCACATCATAATGCGATTGACGAGGCGTTGGTATAACAGGCGTTGTCTTCATTTCTTTCTCCAAACCGACCTTTGAATTCACTCGCAATCGAATTTAACCGAACATTCAAGCTAAACTGAACATTCAAGCTAAACTGAACATTTAAGCTAAACCGAACATTTAAGCTAAACCGAACCGATGATACCCACTGGAATTTAAGTTCGTCCACCAGCGCTATATGATACCCCATATTACACAGCCTCTTAGTGGATTTCGAGATTCCTATAAACCGCAATTCACACCGCGAAGAGCCTTAATTTTGTTGGGCAAAAAACAGTGCCAGTAACACTTTTGCACTGCGTCCAGTAAGCAGCCCTGCAGGTTACATAACGGCCCAGATTCATAGATTTTGTACGCTGCATCACAATCCTGCACAAGCCACGCTAAGCGATTGGACCTCTGTCCCAATTCACACTGCACTCAATCCAGATGCTAACGCGCAAGTCGATAAATGGCTACCAGCAGAAAATAGCTAATTTAACAGGTTACCACCCCATGGAAGCATTATTCAGACTAGTAACGCGCAGCGATTTCGATGGCTTGGTGTGTGCCGTTTTGCTTAAACATTTAAACCTGATCGATGACATATCATTTGTGCATCCAAAGGATATGCAAGATGGCAAAATTGACATATCGGCCCGCGATATAACCACCAACCTTCCTTTCGTTGATGGCGCTCACCTTGTATTCGACCACCATGAGTCGGAAACCCAACGTAATGACGTGAGCGTTGCAAACTATATTATTGACGAGAATGCCGCATCTGCCGCGCGAGTGGTATGGCGTCATTATGGAGGTCATTCTGCATTCCCTGAATCGTGGGACGACATGATGACGGCCGTGGATAAAGCAGATTCTGCTCAATACTCAATGGATGAAGTGCTCAACCCGCAGAACTGGGAATTGCTGAACCTTCTGATGGACTCGCGCACCGGACTTGGTCGATTTCGGGAATTTCGTATTTCCAACTACCAGCTAATGATGGAGCTAATTGACTACTGCGCAAACCATAATATCGAACAGATATTACAACTGCCCGATGTGCAGGAGCGCGTAGCACTTTATGAACAGCATAAACCGGCATTTGAAGAGCAGCTGCAACGCTGTGGTACTGTTCACGGCAATCTGGTGGTATTGGATTTACGCAATGAGGACACCATTTACCCAGGCAGCCGTTTTCATATCTATGCAGCATTCCCACAGTGCAATATATCCATTCACCAGATGAACGGATTCAAGAATCAGAATACGGTTTTTGCTACCGGCAAATCCATTTTCGATCGAAGCTGTAAAACCAACATAGGTGACTTGATGCTGCAATACGGCGGCGGAGGTCATAGCGCTGCTGGCACTTGTCAAATAGATAACGACAAAGCCGATAACACCCTAGCCGAACTCATCACACAAATTAATGCGAATGAACATGGGTTAAAAAAGGCCGGGTAATATTACTTAGCACTGCGACCTGGCAATGCGACCTCGCGCTGCAACCTCTGGCAGTGCGGGTTTTCTAAGTTCGTTCTAATATAAATTGATCAAAGGCCAGTTAATCTGGCCTTTGTTGTTTCCCACTGCACGCCTGAACAGCCCCGTTAAGCGTTCCCACGCACCAGTATCTAACACTGCCTTTGTACCGGGTAAAGCGTATGTACAGCCATCGCTAACAAAGCTATACTAATGGATCTATATATTGGTTCAGCGGACACCGGCAACATCATGAGTGACAACAATAATTACACGCCCCCTAAAGTGTGGACTTGGGACGATCAGGACGGTGGGCAATGGTCCAAAATTAACAGACCCATTTCTGGCAGCACTCACGATAAAGCACTGCAAAGCGGCAAACATCCGTTACAGCTCTATTCGCTAGCAACACCCAACGGGCAGAAAGTCACTATTTTGCTCGAAGAGCTATTAGCACTTGGTGAGACCGGCGCTGAGTACGATGCTTACCCCATTAATATTGGCGAGGGCGAGCAATTCGGATCGGGCTTTGTGGCCATCAACCCCAACTCCAAAATACCTGCTCTGATAGACACCACAACCGACACGCCAACTCGATTGTTTGAATCCGGTGCAATTCTGTTGTACTTGGCAGAGAAGTTTGATCAATTGCTACCGGCCAACCCGCAGCATCGTCCAGAGTTACTATCATGGTTATTCTGGCAAATGGGAAGCGCACCTTATCTTGGAGGCGGGTTCGGGCATTTTTATAAATACGCACCCTACCCCATTGAGTATTGTATCGACCGGTTTACCATGGAAACCAAACGACAACTGGATGTGCTCGATAAACATTTGGCGAATAACCAATTCATGATAGGTGACGAATACACTATCGCCGACATCGCAATCTGGCCATGGTATGGGCAAGTGGTGTTAGACGTTGTTTACGAGGCTGCCGAATTTCTTGATGCTCAAAGCTATACCCACTTAAATCGATGGGCAAAAGCGATCGCTGAACGCCCGGCTGTTAAGCGTGGAAAAATAGTCAATAAAACATTTGGTGACGATGAAAACACCAAACTGGCTGAACGGCATAGCGCTGACGACTTCCAGGGAAAAGCGGTTTAG
>CAKZUP010000190.1 GCA_937922945.1 uncultured Granulosicoccaceae bacterium | reverse complement strand
ATGCACTGGTAAATGATGGGTGCGCTCTTTAAGTTGCGTCATCGATTTTCCGGTAATAAAAACCAATTTACATTTTGGGTTGCTTCCGGCTACATAGTTTGCAATGTCGATACCTGACAGATTTCCACCTAGATCCCAATCTGTTATAACCGCCTGTGGCGTCTCGTTGCTCACGTGAACAAGTGCAGAAAATGCATCTTCGGCTTCAATAACATTGTTGAAGTAACTCTGAGCAACGCGTGCAAGAACTCTTCTAACTTCATCATCATCTTCAACGATCAGCAAGCTCATTGCACACCCGTACTAAGAGACGAATTATGCATGAGCTGAACGCGACGAAACCAAAAGGGTGTCGTATTGCCTGAAGCGCGCATCTTTGATGGCAATGGCTCTGGACTATGATTGAAGTGCATGCGCTGGGCGCTCGTCATCAATCATAATTCAGGGTTGCGAGTATCGACGGGTGCAGGCTGTACAGAGGTGTCTTTTGCGAATAAACTCGATGCTTTGTATTTCAGCGCTAGTAACGACAGCCCTGTGTTAAGCAACGAAACAAGCGGAAAACTTGCATTAGCAGTTGTAGCTTTGGGGGTGACCACTTTTACCTTTTTACGTCTGGCACCTACGTAAGCTCCCGCTGCAAAAGACCAAATTGGTAGCGACGGCTGTGACAGTAAGAAAAACCGGTGTCTTGAAACGTCTTTCGTAGCCAATTGGCATTGCTGGCGAAGCTCACTGACTTCACGTTGGTGTTGGTCGACTAGAGTCGCTGCTTTACCCGTTATCGGAGTCTTTAGCATGTATATTTCCTTGTAGCTGGTCTTCCTTACTAAACAATGTGTCTTTGGACGCGCTGAAACGAAGCCCCTGGTAGGTTGATCGAATTGCGATGGCAATTGCGGCTAACATTGCAAGGTGTAACAGGAAAATGACACCCACAGACACGACCGGTGACAGTCCCATCCATATTAGAAACAAAGCCACACCAACATTCAACACTATCCAGGTACATACGAACACAAGCGAGAATGCAATAGCTAAAACCGCAAGTTGCACACCGCTTGTTGCAGCTAACCGGGCATCCGCTAGTACCAGCTGAGAGGTTTTTTGTAAAAATTGAGCATGGGTCTTCAGCCAATCAATAAGTAGCTTACTGGCATCTAACCCGGCTGGCTGATCGTTGTAAATAGTCTGACTATCACTATCCAACCCATGCGTCGCAGTTTTTTCACTATTGTCTGAAGTAGACACTATTGCAGTTATAGCGTTAACTCTTACGCAGCAACACTGACGTAAGAATGCCTGCTGCGAAAGCAATGCCAATAGCCTGAACCGGTTTTTCTCTTACGTACTGTTCAATATTACTCAGTGTTTCGGCCGCTTTTGTTTGCGCTTCTCTGCTGAGTGCTTCTGCATGCTCTGTTGCCTGTGCTGAAACACCTCGGACGGTGCCTTCAACATCCGACAAAGTGGACTCCAACTTATCGACAATATCGTGAGCACGTTCGCTGCCTTGGGTAGTCAAGGGTTCGGTTGCCATGATGATTCTCCTAGTGATGTGTGAATTATAAGTATGCACCACTAGGGTTGGCTTAGGTAGCGTTCTGTAAAGATTTCAATTCGATTGGGTCCGCAAAAGTCAAAGTTCGATATGGAAAAGGAATTTCGATACCGGCTTCGTCCAAAGCTGCTTTTACAGCAATAACAACGTCTGCACGCGATCGGCGCACATCGACAGGTTGGGATTCGGTCCACCAGGTAACTTCCATATCCATGCTACTGGAGCCGAATTCGTTAGGAAATATCTGTACCGGCTCATCAGACAAAACTGTTTCGCAGTTTTTAACTGTTTGCTCGATTAACGACACTGCTTCTGCCAGGTTCTCACCATAAGCAACGCCTACGGTGATAGTGACTCTTACCTTATCCAGACTGGTTAAGATTTTTACCGGATTTTTGAATAAAAAGGAATTTGGAACAACGACCAGTTCGCCAGACGTTTTTCTTATGTAACTCATTCGTACCAGTACTTGCTCAATTTTTCCGGATACTCCCTCGCATTCAATAAAATCGCCGCGTTCAACAGGAAATCGCCACAATATCAATATGCCGGCGAAAAAGTTTTCGAAGATGTCTTTAAATGCCAGACCGACCGCTATTGAGACAAGACCAAGTCCACTCAACGCTTTGGTAGGGGTTAAACCTGGAAATATAACGATGGCAGTCAGCAAAAGCCCTAACACCCAGACCAGAATTGAAAGCAGTCTAAGGATTAACTCCTTGAGTGATTCCCGTTTGTGCCAATACCCGAGTATCTTGTTGCCTACTATCGAAAGTAGGTACGTGACAAACCAGGTCAGGCACAAAATCAATGCACCGGCTAAAATATACGGGACATGAGCTAAAAAACTGTTCCACATCTCTGCAACGGTTTGCCACAGAGTCAATGTCATTTCGTCTACAGAATCAACGATATCCACCGTTGCAACTTCATCTGCCATAGTGCGCTCTATTTTTAAATTAATAACGACTGCGGATAAAAACCCGCTACTTTAAAACACCTTCCAGCTCCGTACGTGCTGAGCGGGCATCGCAAAAGGCCGTATACCGCTCCTGCAATGCATCTGAATCATGTTTAAGCAAGCCTTCGGTTTTGGATCTTTCCATTATAAGTTCGGCTTGCTTGCTTAATTCTTTCGCATGGGGCTGTGTCTCGCAAAGTACAACCAGTTTCGTTAATGTCTCAAGTAATCGTATGGGAACATCCACATGCCCTTGCGAATTTTGCCGCAACTGGTTGAAACTGGCCTCAACCAGTGATTTATAGGTTGTTTGATCGATAAGAAGACGGCTTACACCGTTTGAATCGGCAAGAATTCCGGGAGGCATATGTCGGTGGCCGACCAAGTTGATCAGCGACCCTAATCGATCAATGCAGGTCATGGCTGTGAACGGGTCGTTGATGCCCGGCGACAGAGCTCGAAGAGCTATTTCGACGAGTTGTCGAATGGTGTACTCTAAATCTTGCTCTGGGGTCCGTTTCTGGTTTATTTTAACGAAATCGTGTATCCGGTCTGTATCAATATCTTCTTCAGTATCGGTGGAAACCAGTAGTAGCTCACTACCTTTGAGTACATAGTCACCAGCCCGGTGCAGTACCTTTACGTGCGCGTCGTTTTCTTCGGCCCACTGCACCAGGCGATTGTAATGAATGTACGTAATGTACCCGTCATTGGCTGCGTTTAATCTGCTCGGGTTTGCGTTGAATGTATTCTCCAACGCGTGAGTAGATTGCTCTGAATCCTGTTCTGACTGTTCCAGCTCGTCTGAAAAAATGAGTTCGGCTCGAAAGTGCATTTCCTCAGCTACATCATTAATCACCGAATCGACTTGAATAGAGACGCATATGTGATGAATGAAAAGAACCAGAAGCACTAAGTTGGTCAACGTTAACAATAACACTGTACTGAGGGAAACTAAGGGATGGTAGGTTTGCTCAGCAAATATTGAGCTTAGCTGCAATGTGAGCATGCAATAGAAGAACGTGGCGATGAACACACCTAGTACCGTTTGAATAAAACGGTTTCTGATAAAGTTTCTTATTAGTCGTGGACCAAACTGCTGCGATGCGAGCGTAAGCGATGCTATGGTTATCGAAAAAGACACGCCCGCTACACCAAGAATGGCTGCCGCTGTCGTCGACAACAACGTTCGAATACTGCTAATTCCCTCAATGTTCATTCCTACTACATGACCAAACTTCGAGGTCAAAGAGGGTTGGGTATCTAACCAGAATGTCGCAAGCGCAAGCAATCCTGCCGAGAACAGTAAACCGATAGGAATTGCCCAGAATGAATCGCGTACACGATCAACAAAGTTAATCAGCGAATTGGGAAGGAGCCCAAAAAGTTTCACATTCAAAAACCAGCTTTTACGAAAACCCGATTTAGCTTTTAGGTCCCATGAAATACCAGATGATGACGCCGAGCACAGGTAAAATGAGAACGATAGCTATCCAGATAACCTTGGAGACCGTACTAGCTGAGCTCCCGGCTATTTTTATAATGGCCCAGATATTTAATAGTAAAACCAGAAAACCAATGACACCACTGACTTCATAACCCATAGTTGGCCTCCTTTATACATCCGTTAGAATTAGAAACGCTCATAGCAGAACTTGCCGCAATGCTGGCAACCACAGTGTATTTAAAAACGTCCGTATTGTCAGGGTGGTTTGTTTTAATCTGGCGCTGTGACTATCTTGCCTTGCTTTGAAAAGCGCTGACCAAGTGCGCACTGCGATGCGGGTAACGCTTCAGATTCATGGTGGACGTGTACTGCTCAAATAGCAATGTAAGTTTTACAAAGCCTCAGAATAATCGATCTGAGTCGTTTGTCTGACCATAAGGGTAGAACAACGTTTGTAACCCATGAGCTTTAAATTGCGCTCAACAAGCACCTTTGGGCAGGATCTTGACGGAAAAGTGTGATTCCCCTGGCTAAGATAACGGTGAAACCACTGCTGTGCTGGTATTTAGCGTATCTGAGCGAGTATAGTTGTATCGTTTCTATGTAGATATAAACGAGGGACTTCCTGTTGCCATGAGCGGAGAATCGACGAGTTGAGCGGAATATCGTGTTGAGCGGTGAAGCGAAAGGTAGCGAGTATCGCAGCTACATCGCTGAAGCCATAAAGGCAGATAGTGCAAAAATTGCAGACCTGTGGCTGGAGCGTCTTGTTGACGTTGTGGATGAGTCTACCAGAGATATTTTCCCCACAGAGCAGTATCTAGATCACATCCCGTCTATGATCGACGAGATAGGCAATATATTGGCTTTTCCGGAGTCTGATATGTCGCTCGCCAATTCGTTGATTGAACGAAAGGCTGATCAGCTTGGCACCCTGCGACACCAGCAACGCGCAACCATTAACCAGCTGCTGCGGGAGTACGATTTATTATCAAGTGTGCTTGAGCAATTTATCATAGACACTACTAACAGCTTCGGTAAGGACATTAAGCCAGAAGATAGCATTGAGCTCATGGCCTCTGTTGCCCGAATTGTACGTTCAATCCTGCAGTCTACTGTGGACTCGTTCGTTGTAGGTTACATGTCGACCATACAAGAGCAAACGGAGAAAATACTGTCTTTTAATGAATTCGTGTCGCACGAGTTGAAAACACCACTTCAGGCCGCACAATTAAACGTTGAACTATTAATGGAAACCAAAGATTTGGGCGCCACCGACGTTCGCGATTTACTATTGATTCAAACCTCAATACAGCAGGCCTCGTCACTTCTACAGAATATTGAGAACCTAATCAGTAATTCGGACACACCCGTAACCGATTCTCCGATACAACAGGAAGTTAATCTCAGCGCATTTATAAGAGATATTGGAAAGCAGCTCGAAGAATCTCTTGTTGCTCGAGGGGTTGATTTAATAATCGATGACGAGCTTGGATCGGTCGTTGCCGAAACAGCGAAATTGAAATTGATATTTACTAACATACTCACCAATGCTATCAAGTACAGTGACCCGGAAAAAGATTCTAAAACTGTCAGAGTACAAGTCAATGCTGAGTCTGAAGCGCAAGAAACCGTGATTACAGTAAGAGACAACGGTTTAGGTATTGATGAACATGCGCAAGCAGAGGTGTTCAAATTGAGGTTTCGTGCCCACGAGGAAATGGATGAACAGCTTGAAATAACTGGCTATGGTATGGGGCTGTACCTTGTCGCTGAAGCTTTGCGAGACATCGGTGGCTCAATCGACATTCAATCAAGCGTGGGAGAAGGGACAACGGTATCGATTATTCTTCCTAAAGAACCTCCGGCAACTCGACTGGGGAAATAGTGTTTTTGAATCAGTTAACACGTGCATTAGTTCAGTATGAGTGAAGATCTAGCTTCTCCGGAGGTGTCTAACAAGGATAACTCCACGGGACGTTCAATTCCGTTATTGGTAATCGCCGTTATTGTTGCGATTTACTTTCTGGAATGGGCGCAAGCAGTGTTCGCGCCACTCATACTCGCTGTATTGCTCAGTTATGCGCTCTATCCGGTGGTTTCCGCTCTGCGTCGGTTGTATGTACCTCGTCCAATTGGTGCAACCTTGATCGTTTCGTTATTCATTGCGCTCACGGCACTTACTGGTATGACGTTACAAAACCAGGCATTAGATCTGCTCGATGCCATTCCACGTGCATTGGAGAAAATCAATGGACACACTAACTCTATCGAATCTGAAGAGTCCGTTCTGGAAAGAGTACAAAGAACGTCGCTCGAAATCGATAGGGCAACCGGAAACAGAGATGTAGCCGAAGACGCGCAGGAAGGTTCGATACCCAGAATCGTTATCCAGGAAAAGCGATTTGATCTTCGCGGGTTTATTCTGGGTGGCTCGATGAGCGGCTTGGTTTTACTGAGCCAATACATCACTGTGTTGTTGTTGGTGCTGTTTATATTGTCTTCTGGCAATTTATATAAAATCAAAATCGTTAAAATAAGCGGCGATACGCTGAGCAAAAAGAAAATTACGGTCAATATTCTGGATGACATCAATACTCAGTTACGTCGATTTTTCTTTGTTATGCTCATTGGAGCTGTATTTGTTGGCGTCGTGACTGCAGTAGCATTTTGGTGGATGGGGGTTGAAAACGCGACACTATGGGGTGCAATCGCGGGCGTACTCAGTGTGGTTCCTTATCTTGGTCCGGCGATTGTTTTTGTTGCCAGCGGTCTGGTCGCATTCGTGCAGTTTGGCACTTTGGCCATGGGGCTTAGTGTGGCAGTTGTATCATTGGTTATAACCAGCGTTCAGGGAAATTTACTGACCCCTTTAATGACCAGCAGGGCCAGTAATATGAATGCCGTTGGTGTTTTTATTAGTTTGCTGTTTTGGGGCTGGTTATGGGGACCCATTGGCCTTATCGTGGCCACGCCTATTCTCATGATCATAAAGTCCGTTTCAGATTACATCGAGAGTTTAAATGCCATAGGGGAGTTATTGGGTGATTAGTTTAATAACGAAAAAGTCGTTTTATTGTCATTTCCCAGGTGGTACACGTCACCGATGTTTACAATCCAGATATGAGTTCACATACGTAAACACTCCAATGGGTGCAGTATGCGCCGACGGAAAAACTAGGACGGTATATCGAAATGAATAATGCTACTGCTTTGGTAGTGGAAGATGACAAAAACACATCTTTTGCCTACTCCAAAATGCTTGAAACCATGGGCTTTTCTGTCCAATTGGCTCATTCGCTGAATCAAGCAAAAATGCATGTCGAAAAGTTAAACCCATCTGTGGTTTTACTTGATATTGGGTTGCCCGACGGAAATGGTCTTGAACTGTTGAAACGATATGCTGACAAGTCGGAGTTAAAGCCCAAGTTCGTGGTTGTCACTGGAGATTCGTCGCAAGATCTTGCGGTAAATTGCCTGCGTGCCCGGGCAGATGATTTTCTGAGTAAACCTGTCAGCCTGAAGAAACTCAGAGGGTGCATCAGTCAGTTGCAAGCAAGCAGCGAGTCTGCAAACGAAGCTGTGCTTGATCGAAACCATGCAATACCGTTGCATGAACTTGAGCAAACAGTTGTCTTTAAGGGTAGTTCCATGGTTGCTCATGAACTCCGAGAGGCTGTCAGCTGCTGTGCCAACAGCGGAATGAACGCCGTAATATCGGGTGCAGTAGGCGTTGAAAAATCCAGTGTGGCTTATGCAGTGCATAGGCAGTCACATACTCCAGGTCAATTTGTTTGCGTGTTCGGTTCAGATATCACGCCACCTCTGGCAGCTCCAGATGCGCATCAATCAGTCGAACCCACTAAGCGCAACTCCGATGATAACTTGCTATCACAACTGCAGGCAGCTCGTGGAGGTGTCTTCGTCATCAGTGACATTTGCAGCTTGCCAGCGACTGGTCAAGCGACTCTATGTTCTTATCTGCGGCGCAACAGCTCGAATGCGTCAGGAAGCAAGTCATCCGGGCGAGCGAAAATAATAGCAACGATTCACGAAGACTGGCAGAAGGCTGTCACCGAGGGTAGGCTTAACCAGGAACTCTATCACCGGCTAGCTGAATTTGTCATAAATGTGCCGGGTTTGAAAGATCGAGCAAGAGACATTCCTGATATGGCGGAAGCGATACTTGAGGATTTGAATCGCTCACAAAAAACGGTTAAGTGTTTTGCCGAAGGCTCTCTATCGCATCTGGAAAACTACCATTGGCCGGGAAACATTCGAGAGTTGAATAATGTGATCCGACAGGGTTTTGCGGGTCGCTCTACAACGATTTCAATTACCCGAGACTTAGCCTTTTCAAGGAGCCAGTTGCAAACGGAAAGTTCTTGTGTCGATAGCCTGATAGGTAAAACGTTCTGGGAAACTGAGAAGGCTTTGCTGTTTGCCACTCTCGATTCAGTTGCTGGGGATAAAACGAGAGCTGCTGAGATGTTGGGTATTAGTTTAAAAACACTTTATAACAGGCTAAAGGCTTACAGCTGAACAAGTCGCAGACTACAGATTTCAAGAACTTCAGCTTTAACTTGTCGGTCATTCTGGTGGTGGAGTGTCGGCAACATACGCACCTCGCGAGCCCATCGGGCGATCTTTTCCAATCGTTGTATCCGCATAGGTTTGTAATTCCATTTGGGAGTTAACCAGCGCACCTAGCACGATAGAAAAACTACTTAGAAAAAACCACAATAGCAACACAATGATTGCTCCTAGTGCACCATAGGTTTCATTGTAATTACCGAACTGGCTAACGTATTGTGAGAACGCAAATGAACTAACCAGCCACAAGGTGGTAGCCAGCACAGCTCCGGGAGATAACCAGCGCCATTTTGCTGATCGACGAGGTGGAGCAAAGCGGTATAACAAGCCCAACGCGGTAATCACAGTGATAAAAAACGCGACCCATGACAAAGCCGTTGTCAGCAACGACTGCCACCCGAATAGGGGAAAGTAGAGTAGCACCGCAGGCAACGCTAACATCACAACCAACGACACGACTACCATGCAGACAGCGCCAATGGTCATGGCTAGTGAGAAAGCGTTCAAGTAGAGAAAATGCCGTGTCTCGCGCTCCTGATAGGCAATGGTAATGGCGTTGATCAATGCATGAACGCCTCTGTGCGCGCTCCAAAGCGCGAATGCCAGCCCAATAAGGAGCCGAAACCCCAAGGCTTCGGTTTGTTCTGCAGTTATAGCGCTCAATTGATCGTTGAAAATGGTCGTAACCTCTGCCGGAACCACGCCTTTTATAAGATTGAGATGCCGGATCACATCTGTTGGGTCTGCTACCAAGGCGTAAAGTGTCACTATGGATGCAAGCGCAGGGAATATCGCTAACATTGCATAAAAGGCGACTGCCGCAGATAACATGGAAACATTATATTCGTCGATTTTGTCCCATAATCTTTTGATTATTGACCACCAATCATTCGAAGAAAATTCCGAAGGTTGTTCTGCAACCAGATCATCGTTGATTGGCTGCTTTCGGGGAAATTTTGTCATAATGTGTAGGGCCTCGACATATTAACTGTCTTTGTCCACTTCAGATTTAAACTTCGAGAGTATCAACACAGCGAAAAAGTTCACTGCGGCCAGCATCGCGGCATAAAAATACAGTTCATACGCAACCGATGCGCCTATTGCGCCCGTTACCCAAATGCTCGCCGCTGAAGCAGTGCCGGATACATGATGATCGTGTTTCAGTATTGCCCCGCCACCGACAAAGCCTATACCCGTCATGAGTCCTTGTAGCAGACGAGCGTTAGCTTCACTATCGTAACCAAACACTTCTAGACCGACTAACAAATACGCGCACGCGCCGACGGCTACCAGAGGAAACGTTCGCAGACCGACAATACGACTGTTCGCTTCTCTATGCCATGCCACTGGCATGGCCAGTGCGGCGGCCAATAAGAGTTTGAGCAAAGGCAGTATATTGTCTTCGAACATGGCATGGCTCCTCTAAAGCCGTGTGTACACCACGGGCGCATCATGAAGGTCTGCTATAAAAACAGAGGTTTTTGTAGAGTGTAAGTCTAGTAAGACAGCTTACCAATACTCGTTTACTGTCGTTGAAAATTATAGCCCGTTGTAGCACGGACTATCGATTTATTAGGTTGGTACGCAGTTTAATGTTGGTGCGAGTCTGCCAGGTTTAGTCTAGAGGCTGTGGGTTTGAAGGATCAATTGAATTATTCGCGGTATCTGATTGCAGGGTTTCTTTTTCCAGTTCAGTATCAGCTTGATCTTTATTTAAGTGGCTATCCAGGGTTGTGGGGTTTTGTAGTGATATTTCAACAAAGACAGGGAAATGGTCGGAGCCAATGCTTCTTAGCCGTTCAATGGTTTTTATTCTCCAATGACTGGAAAGGAAAAAATGATCAAGCGGCCAGCGAATAAAGAAAAAATCCACATGAAAAGAATTAAACATGCCCCGACCGACCCGAGGGTCGAGTAGGCCACTGATTCTTCGAAATAGTCTCGTCGTTTTAGACCAGGCTACATCATTGAGGTCTCCCGTTACAATTATAGGTTCTTCCACGTTTTCCAGGTGCTTTGCAAGAATAAGTAACTCAACATCACGCTCGGTGGATTGCGTGTTCTCATTGGGCACGGGCGGAGTAGGATGCACTACGTGCAGGCGAACAGGGGCGCCCTGAAGAAGAAACATGACATTCATTGACGGGATGTTTTTTTCGACAAGAAATTCAACCTCTGCATGTTCAAACGGTATCTTTGAATACAGGTGCATCCCATATTTATTGTCAAGTGCACTAGCCAGTCTGTAGGGATACGCGTCTTGAGTGTCCAATGCTTCCTGCCACCACTGATCGGTTTCGAGTGTCGCAACTATATCCGGATTACGCTCAGATATTAAATCCAATAGGGAGTCTGAATTGCGATTATCCATTAACACATTGCTGGTTAATATGGATACAGATGGTGCCTGATTATTCTCTTCGCAGGGTAGCACTTCGACTTTGTGACGGCGCAAATAGGGCCATACCCACCACAGCTGATAAGCAAAGCAAGCGAGCACAATCACCCACAAAATGGATGTGGGGCTTTGCTGCGCCGCACCCAGTACCATTGTAATAAGCAGCCAAATTAGCGCAATGGATGCAATCTGCAATCTGGGAAAGTCCCACACTCGAACCCACCATTGTTTTGATGTGGAGATAGGTAGCGCCGTGCAGACGAGTATCAAGACTCCTATGCTTTGCAAAAGTGTAGTCATTGACTGTTAGCGCTATATGGTGATTTGTACGGGATTTCCATATCTTCTATGGGAGATTGTTACCGATCTTGGCAATATTGTATATTTTGCAATTCCATTATTCCACTCCGAGCCCGTTTTCCAAGCTATTTATTGGTGTGAGCCAGTAAACGAACGCCGTCGATACGGCCCCAGTGTAATAATTGCACTCGTGTGCTTTGCCCCACAGCTGATGGATATACTCAAAAAACTGGGTAATGATACGCAATACCCAAACAACAGGGGCTCTAATTATGTTTAACCAAATATCCAAATTAGCGATTTTGCTTGCGTTCGTGGTTGCTGTGTCGGGGTGTGCTACGTCACCAAACAGCGAAAGCACCGGGGAGTATATAGACAGTGCTGCGATTACTGCAAAAGTAAAAGCTGAACTTGCGCTCGCTGACGAAACCAGTGCATTGAATATCGAAGTTGAAACGTATAAAGATGTGGTAATACTAAGTGGATTCGTGGACAGTGAGGAAGTAAAAGCGGCGGCTCAACAGATAGCCGAGGGTGTGGATGGCGTTATAGAGGTGAAAAATGCCTTGGTCATTAAATCCTAGATTAGAAATCAGAATTTCGGGTTTCGAAATCTTAACAAGGGGTTAGCTATTTTCTTTCTAATACACATGTTATAAAATGAGGTTGTGCCACATTTACAGTGGCACGCCACAGTCTCTCAGGTGCGTTTCAGAGTCGTCCCTGGCGTCTAACCCTTCCAGGACACGCAATGCGTAAAGCCATAATCGCTGTACCGATAATCGTTTTGGTGCTTCTGGCGATGCTCATCGTATTCTTTCCGGAGCGATGGCTTGCCAACCGCATTGAAGTGTACGCACTGGAAAACACGGGGTACGAACTTTCCATTGGCGAGTTGAAACTCGACCTGCTGCGATGGCAACCATCAGTAACCATGACTGGTGTTGATATCGATGGTACAGAATTGCCCGGGCTTGTAAAAGGCGCAAGCTTTTTTGGATCGATAGATTTGCGTTCGCTGTTGAGCGGTGAATTGCTTATCGACAGGCTCGAGCTTAGTCAGGCAAACGTACTCGCGTTGCGTGAGCAAAGTGACATCAACACCTGGATACCGGCGCCGGTTGCTGCAGAATCCAAAGATGATGACGCATCAAACAACGATCCCTTCGTATTACCAAACGTACGTAGCGTATTAATCGAAGACGTAACGATACGCCTGTCTGACGCTGTAACCGGTTACGAAGGAGCACTAAACGTTGAAGGAGAAGGCACGACATTACCCGGTTCTTTGTCCGTAAGCGTTAACGTCGGTGGCGATCTCCAGGGAGAGCCCGTACAGGTGCAACTCAGTGCATCACCTATAGGCGAATCACCATCGATAGAAAGTGGTGCGTCAATCAAGCTCGATAGTGCGCTAGGGATGACTAACGCCGTCGTCGAGGGCACGATCGGAAATCTGATGTCGATGCGCGACATCGAACTGGACGTATCAATGGTTGCAGAAGATCTGGTTGCTATCGAGAAGCTACTTCAGCTTAAGCTCCCTACTGTTGCACCTATGCGTTTCAATTCAAGCATGCTGCGTGAAGAGAACGATTGGGTATTACGGCGCTTCGACCTTGACGCGGTAAATTCGACTATTGAGGGAGATGTCAGGTTTGACCCTTCAACCACACCGGTTACTGTATTCGCGAATCTGATTTCGCCGCAGCTGGATGTCGATACCCTGATTGAGGTCTTGCTAGGTCCTGTTACTACTGACGAAAACGCGCCAACTATCCAACCAGAAGACGAGAGTGCCAATGTTGGTACAACTATTTTTCCGGACGAGCCTTTGCCGCTAGTGCTACTGACAGGGCAAATTCAAGGTGCTATCGATCTGGATGTAACCAATGTTGTAACCGATAGAATACCGCTCAACGCTATCAACGCAAGAGCAGAATTCAGCGACGATACTGCCACGCTGAGTATTGCCCAAATTGATATTGGTGGCGGCTCAATGAGCGGAAACATTGAGCTGAAACAGCTCAGCGTGGCTGAACAGCCCGATTCTTTAAACAGTGAATCGACTGATTCCCAACAGGTTGTCCCGGTATCCATGAATATCGAGCTGGAGTTGGCGCGTCTGCAACTCGGGCGATTTTTACGTAAGGCTGACCTACCTGATGATGCAGGTGGTCTGCTCGGTGGCAGAATCAAATACTGGGCTGAAGGGGCTAGCGTTGCATCGCTGGCAGGTTCTCTCGATGGTGGTGCCTTTTTATTGATGACCGGCGGCACGATAGATTCGCTTTTGTTGGAGCTTGCAGGCATCGATGTGTTTCAAAGTCTGGGCGATGCAATTGTCCCCGGTAAAGAAAATGTGGAGATTCTTTGCGCGTACATTGATATGCACAGCGAAGACGGTGCCATGAATTTAAAGGAGTTTGTGATCGATACCACTGATACCGTCATGCTGGCAAGGGGCGGCGTTAATCTGAAAAACGAAGTATTGGATCTAATAGTCGAGCCTCACCCCAAAGATGCAAGCTTAATATCAGCAAGTACGGCTGTGAGAATCGATGGAAGCTTCGCCTCTCCTGATGTTAGTGTAGATGGCTCACTGCTAGCTCGCGCCGCAGCAGTTGCGATACTTTCTCAGGTGGCTGCGCCGGCGTTGGCCTTATTACCACTGCTAGAACCTCGTTCTGGAAACGATTCTCCGTTCTGTTCTGGTCTTGAAGGGGTGCTCGATGATGCAACCAAATAAAAATAAAACGCCAACCTATGGTTTTAACGGTCATTGTGCAGGTGGTTTCACCAAAAAGATGCGCTGCATGTCGTTGCCGGGATTGATACTCACGCTGCTGCTGTCATTGTCATTAGGATGCACTGCGATAATGCCCGAAATTGAACAGACTCCAACAAGTGAAGCAGACGCCCAAACATCAATTAAAGCAGCTTTAATCGATGCAGTCGGAACAGATGCTGCGGCTATCAGTGTGTTGGCTGAAGATGGTGTCGTAACCCTGGGTGGTTTCGTAGAGAGTGAAGAAGTCAGAGAGGCAGTATTGAAAGCTGCACGTTCATCGCGTGCAACAGCAACGATCGTTGACGAGATGAAGACACAATAATGCCGTAGCAACGCGCTTTTCTTCCGATCAAAGATCAAATTCTTTTTCGTTGTTGTTTGGTATGCCTCGTTGTTTTACGTGATCAGTTTAGCCCTATAAGGCTTAACTGCCATTGAGTTACGCCTGTTAAGGGTTGCGCCTGTTAAGAGTTGCTCTACGTGCGTTTACATTCTGCTTGTATTCAATAGCTAAAATCGGATTATTAAAGGCCTGTTGGTAAGAAGCCCTCGTGGGTGTTTGTAAATATTTCCACAAGCATGACTCCGCTGTTAATGTGGTGCTAAGCTTTTTTTGCACTGCGTTTTTGCAGATACTCACTATGGGAATTGTTATGAATTGGGAACAGGTAGAAGGAAATTGGAAACAGTTCAAAGGGAAAATGAAAGAAGCATGGGGTGATCTTACCGATGACGAGCTTGATCAAGTTGCAGGGAATAGAGAGCAGCTTGAAGGAAAAATTCAAGAGAAATATGGTAAGTCCAAGGAAGAAGCCAAGCAGGAAGTCGACGATTTAATCGAAAAATGGTAGTGACCGCCTAGTGGTCATGATGTAGGTAATTAGTGATCATGTCTTGATAAGTCGGGTCGCGTAGCGACCCGATTGTTAATGCGAGGCGAGTACTTTATTCCAGTGGTGTGGATTAGCTCAAGCTCTCGCCACGCAAGGCTGCTTAACTTCAAACACTTTCGACGTCTGATTCATCCATTTCAATTGGATGAAGCATGCCTTCAACTAAAACCGTCACAGCCTTTTGGGGTGTCTGGCCGCCGGCTAACTTTTCACCTATTGCTTCTGTCGATTTAACGATTTCACCATTTTTGCCTTTGAACTCACCTTTGATAATTTTTACTTTCATAACATTAGATTTCCAGTTGTGTAGAGCGTCTGTTTTATTGACTGCGATCGCAGTTCACGTTGACTTTTCACTATTCCAAAGCGACTAAAACTGTTTCTCAACCAGCCGATACGTAGAAGCCAAGACTACTCATCGACAATCGCTAACGCCATACATGCGTCATACGGTGTTTCAAACAGATTTGTTCAACCTGATTCTGACAGAAGCTTCGTGTAGGATGCGGTCAATTGTAATTTTTACGATAAACCAGTACTGCATATGAACAGTCGATTTACGAAAACTCCGGAACCTCCCTATTACGCAGTTATATTCACGAACCAGCTAAGTGAAAACAATAGCGGATACGCCCAAATGGGCGAAAAAATGTTCGAGCTTGCGCTCAAGCAGCCAGGTTGCTTTGGTGCGGAGAGCACCCGAGATACTGAAGGAGTAGGGATCACTGTCTCCTATTGGAAGGATGAGCAGTCTATCTCGCAGTGGAAGGCAAATGTTCAACATCTTGCGGCTCAACGCTCTGGTATGGAACGTTGGTATGAGCATTATGAATTACGGGTTGCAATGGTAGAGCGGGCTTATTCTGGCCCTAAAGGCCGTCCTGAACTCAGCTGATTTTATATGATTTCTGTGAGCCAGTTGTGAATTGCTGTCTGGTTGTCATGTTTGATCAGAATTGATAATAAACAGCTTTGTTTTAAACCGCGATTGTAAATGAATAAGTTTGTCTAATGCTATTGACTACTTCAATGGGTGAGACAAATGTTCAAAACAACGCAATTTGTAACCGTGAGGCAATTGCTGCCAAGCGATTTAGATTTAGTACATTTCATAGCAGTACTGCACCGGTTGCCATTAAGAAAACTGATACTGAGCTCGCTTTTTCTTCTATTTTCATTGAGTTCAATGAGCCTGCAGGCCGAAGAGCCGCTGTCTATCGAACAGCCTGATTTAAACTCCATCTCGTCGCCCTCACTTTTTTTAAAGGCCAAGACGAGCTATCACAATGCGCCTTTATTAGACACCAAAATCGACGTTGCCATTACTGGCATGATTGCTAAAGTGATGCTCACGCAGACTTTTGAGAATACGAGCACAGATTGGGTTGAAGGGCTGTACACCTTCCCACTACCAGATCAGGCCGCTGTAAATTCGTTGATTGTAACGATAGGTGATCGACGAATTGTTGGTTCGATCCGGGAGAAAAAACAAGCTGAGCAACACTACGAGCAAGCGAAGCAGGCGGGAAAGCTTGCAAGTATTGTTAAACAACATCGACCCAATCTATTCTCATCAAGGTTTGCCAATATCCCGCCAGGGGAGACAGTGTCAATTGAATTAGGCTATGTGCAGACGGTTGCGTATGTCGATGATCAATACAGTTTGCGTATACCGCTAACGCTTACCGAACGCTACAGTGGCGATTATGTGCCGGATAAAACAGACATTTCACCTCCGCAGCTTAGTGCGTCTGCGGCTAATGTATCGATGGGGTTAAAGCATGGTGTAGAAATTAAAGCACTGCTGCACGGTCTATACGATGTGTCCGATGTAAACAGCCCAAGCCATGACCTTATCGTATCTCCCATCGAAAACGGAACTGAGGTGATACTGAACGAGACAGCTGTTCTAGATCGAGATTTTATATTACATTGGCGTGAAGCTGCCGCGGTAGTTCCAACAGTTCGGGCGTGGAGAGAGCGTGTGGCGGGTGAAGAATATTTGCTTGCAACCGTTACCCCGCCAACGAGCGACGAAGACATACCGGAGCAGGCGCGTGAACTTATTTTGGTTATTGACACATCGGGCTCAATGGCTGGCGAACCTATGCGCGCCGCTAAAACCGCGCTACTTGATGCATTAAACGGATTAACGCCGAACGATTACTTCAATATCATTGAGTTCGATTCTCAGTATTCAACGCTGTTTAATCAGCCGATGTTAGCCTCTGCGCAGAACATACAGATGGCAGAACATTTTACCCGTGGCCTAAATGCTGATGGAGGCACGGAAATGCTCGGAGCGCTGCAAAATGCGTTGGGTTATCAATCCAGCAAGCTACTCCGGCAGGTTGTATTTATAACCGATGGTGCTGTTGGTTATGAAGATCAAGTGTTTGAGTCAGTCAGCCGTTCCATTGGCGATATCAGGTTGTTCACCGTTGGCATTGGTTCAGCGCCGAATGAGTGGTTTATGCGAAAAGTGGCTGAAGCTGGCCGTGGAACTTATCAACTTATCCAGAATGTTGGTGATGTACACGATGGTATGTCAACTTTACTCAGAAAGCTTGAGTCTCCTGCGCTTACCAGTGTAGTTATATCCTTCGATGGCGATCGTGCTGATATTACTCCAGAACCAATACCAGATTTGTATGCCTCTGAGCCTTTGGTTATCGCAGCCAGATTAGTCGAAGGGAATCATACAATGACGGTTGCAGGAACATGGGGTGACGAACTCTGGCAAACAAGTGTGTCGGTGGACAATGCTCCCATAACCAATACTGGCTTATCGACTGTGTGGGCTCGTAAGAAAATAGAATCGCTTCAGGATAAACAGCGGTTCAATAGCGATCCTGACTTTTACCGATCGCTTATACTTCGTTTGTCACTGGATCATCAAATACTTTCCCCTTACACTGCTTTTCTGGCGGTTGAAGATACACCTGTAAGGCCAGCCAATGAGTTGCTGGCGAAGAAAGTTGTACCAAACTTACATCCAGCGGGTACACAAAACCAATCTTTTGCTTTACCGCAAGGGTCACTGGGAATTGATACATTGCTTTTATTCAGCTTCTTTATGATGCTGTGTGGGCTGCTTTTTTCCAGCTATCCCAAAGCACTGTTAATTAGATGCCGTTCGCTATGAAATCAATTATGGCGAGTGTGTGCATGGTGCTGGCATTGGCTACCGGTATAGCTTCTTTCTGGTTGCACATGAAAAGTGCCTTAGGGCAAGTTCTTTTAGCGAGCGCGTGGGAAAGTGCTGTTGAGACGCAGCAAATTCGGCGCGCTTGGCCATGGGCAGATACATGGCCAGTGGCACACCTTAGCGTACCAGCGTCGAATCAATCCCTGGTTGTTCTGGACGGGGTGTCGGGTGAGGCAATGGCGTTTGGGCCGGGAAGGGTAACAACGTCTTCTTCTACAGCATCATCGGGTACTTTTATTGTGGGCGGTCATCGAGACAGTCATTTGAAGTTCCTACAGGATGTCAGTACTGGGCAAGTAATGGATTTACAAACCGCCGATGGTGAGAAAACCCGCTTTAGGGTGGCGGAGCAGTTTATAGCCAATGCAGATGATGGGCCATTGAACCTTCCTGCCGACTTGCACGCGCTAGTGCTGGTAACTTGTTATCCGTTCAATGCGCTACAAACTGGTGGTCCGTTAAGATACGTGGTTGTCGCACTGCCTGAGGAGGATGCATAAATTCGCAATCTTAGTGTGGTGTGGCAGCATATTGGTTTACTATCCAGCTTATGACTACGGAAACAACACGTGCGTTCGATGAATGGCTAACCAATTCAGAACATCGGTTTAGAGCTGGTTACATTGATGCCCGATTGGTTAGAGAACAAAGAAAACGGAGCGGCCTGTTGAAGCGTGAAAGCCAGCCTTTCAAAAAAATGCTTACGCCAAGGTCAATGGTTAAGACGGTATTGCGCTTCACCGGAATGGCATACTTAGGCCGAAGGAATGCGAATAAAGTACGTTTGACACAACACAAGCTCGTTATGCCTAAACTTCCGAATGCGTTTAATGGCTTTAAAGTTTTGCATATAAGCGATTTGCATTTTAACGGCAGCCAGGAATTTGCTGACAATTTAGTGACGATCATCACCGGCGCAGAATACGATATATGTGTACTTACGGGTGATTATCGCTTCCGTAGCTTTGGCTCTATGGAAAATACCATGCTTGGTTTACGCATGCTGACCGATGTAATTCATACAGACGCGTTTGCTATATTAGGTAACCATGATTCTTTATTAATGGTGCCGACTATGGAGCAGATGGGAATAGACGTGCTGCTCAATGAGAATCGTGTTATACAAAAAAATGGCGAGTCTTTGCTGTTGGTTGGTGTTGATGATCCAAGCTACTACAAGTTACATGCGTTATCTTTGGCGCTCGAATCACCCGGGAATCAGTCACAAAACATGTGCTCCTTGCTGCTAGCTCACTCCCCGCAAATTGTAGAGCAGGCCCACGCTCATGGAATAGATGCCTATCTGTGTGGTCATACGCACGGGGGGCAGATATGCTTGCCCGGCGGTTACCCGATTTTCAAACCGGCACGATGTCCTGCATGGAATTTCTCAGGTGGTTGGCAGTACCAAGAGGTTGCAGGCTACACGTCTCGGGGTGCTGGTACTTCAATGGTAGAAGCGCGGTTCTTCTGTCCACCCGAGATTACAGTGCATACGCTGGTAGCATCTGATTAACTTTCGCTGTGCAAGAACTTGCCGTAAAAACGCCTGGCATGTGACGACTCAGCGAGTGAGTGCTTCACGCGTGAAGACTTAGCGTTTGAAGAGTTAGCACATGAACGGTTGGCATGTGACGGATTAGCATGTGACGGATTATAGAACGGAGTTGCTAACAACATAAACCATATTGTTACGCTTGCTGGTCAAATATAGCTCGCCTTGCGTGCCCTGGTGAATTCTGATGTCCAGTCGATCAAAAACATTAACGTATCCGGCTGCTGATTGTACGATTTGTTTCAGATCGTTATCGAGTGGTGGTGTATCTGGGTTGGCGTCGTGATCGAACTTTATAATCGCCGAGAAAGTCTGGGCGTTGGTGAGTTCTGAGGGTGCGCCGTTGGTTTTTGCTTGCAACATGTCTGTTAAGCTTGAGTGCATTAGCAGGCCGGTTTTAGGGAAATCAATGTAGAAAAACTCACCGTTTAAAGCAGACCCATTCTCAACCACAAATCCGCCACCCAGTGCCTCTCCGGTAAACGTTGCGCCAATTGAACCGTGATGGCCAAACTGCACAACGGGGTATTCGTGTCCGTTGAGTGCATCATTTTCAGGTAATTCGTCAACACCATCGAACAGTGTGCCGGCATCGAGGTGTACAAAAGCGCCTTCACGCTCGGGCCAACCATAATCACTGCCCGGTTTGATCAAATTAATCTCGTCCACATTATCGCGGCCTGCCTCGGTAGCTAATAGGTGTCCATCAATTGAGAACGCAAGGTGATGCGGGTTGCGATGCCCGTAGCTATACACCTCATTTGGTAAGGAATTGTCTTGCGTAAACGGGTTGTCGGTTGGAACGCTGTAGTTGTTATCGCCTGCCTGTAGCGGATTTATTCGCAGAATTTTACCCAACGCATCATTTGCCATACCGGTACCTGCAAGCGTAGATTCCACGCTGCCATCGCCATGCGCAATGTAGAGATTACCGTAGTCTTTGCTCCCCGGCTCTACATACGGATTAAATGCTATTTGTTTAATCGGGTGATCGTATTCCGGTACCCCGACTCGAAATATTTCACGGTAGCTGGCAGGATTGATATTGAGAGTTGTTATATCCGCAGTCCATTCAACCAGCACACTATCGGCATCTATTCCAGAATTGTCTGATATGTAAAAGTGATTAGTCGTATCGTTTGGGCGTTGTTCCATTAAAGATGCGTAAAACTTGCCGTTTGTTGTAAAGTCGGGGTGGAACGCAATTCCTCTTAGGCCACCGTGGAAGGAGTTGCTGATATTGAGTGAGCGTCCCGTGTGTGATTGGATGGCGTCGGCGATATCAAACCAAAGACTGGCCTCGCCATTGGTAATTTCATACACTCGGCCATCGTGTTCATCGGCAACGAATAATCGATTATCAAAACTGCCCATCGTATTCCATCGCGCTGGTAAGCCGTTTGTGGCTAAGGGCAATTCCACATAAGGTTGAATAATCACTTCCAGATCAGATGGAATGGGGTCGAAGTTCCACATCACGTTGTTATCTGTATCGGTGTTAGGTGGTTTCGCCGAGAGAACAAGTTGTGCAGGAGGTGCGTTGGGCGTGGGCGATGGTTCGTTTTGCAATGGCACATTAACTTCAACGGCATTAACTTCAACGGTTGTCTGCTCGCTGTTACCAGTATCTGTATTGCTCACCAGTATGCTGCTGCTATTCGATTCGCTGTTGATATTGTTCTCAGTGCTGCTTGTATCAACGCCTGCTTCTAAACTAGTGTTGTTAGTTTTTCCTGAATCGGTGTTATCGCTTGTTAATTCGGCGGTACCGGAATTACTGCATCCCGCAATCATATTAAGAATGACGATTAAAACCAGTAAACCTATAGCCTTAGGCCTAAGAAGCCAATGCGTGTTTGGTTCGCGTCGTTGCTTGTTTTCGATAAGCTGTGTCATTAAAAAATGTTAGCACCCGTGTTTAAGAAACGCGGGGTCAAATTACCCGGTGGCAGTGGCAATGTGCGACGGCATTGGGCTGGCGTTGTTACGCAGTAGGCAATTTAGACAACCAATCACGCGTTCAGCCATTGACTGAAAATTGCCGAGCGGGCGGCTTTAAAGGTGAGATGCTCTCTGAAGGGCTACTCAAGACCATCATTTGCGGTGGCAAATGGCGCTGAAATCATGGGAATTGATCGAATTCTTGTTTCTAATTGGTATTTTCGCGCACTCTGGCAGTGACTTTGCATTCAGATAGGTGATTCTGAAATCGGTTGAACCTAATGCAAGATTATCAATTAGAACCCCTTTGGGATGAAGGAATTTCCAGCTTGCTGTACGGCGAGTATGAGCGTTTGCAAAAGCCGTTGTCCATGGACGATCTTCGCGGTTACGCGAATGAGCATGCGGTTCGAATCGGCGATATTCTTGAGACCCTTTTCCTTATGGGCATATACGGCTCATGGCAATACATCGATGAAAAGGGTGTAGAACAGAAGTTAGATGAAGATGCACTAAATGCGCTTTATGCCAAGGGTCGATTAAGCGATGAAGACCTGAATGCATTCCCCGGTTTGTGGCAACCTGCCGAGTAACTCCAGCGCATTGGATGCACAGCCTCGTTTAAAGGCTGTGTGTCAAGCCAGTGTGATTGGTTTCCGTTAACATCACTTCAAACTCTTTCAGCAACGATCGATAGGTTTCGCTCGGACACTCATCGGTAACAAACGAATCTATTTGAGATAAATGACCGATGCGGACCGGCGCGGTGCGTTCGTGTTTGGTTGAGTCGGCTACCAGGATGATATGCCGTGCGTTGGAGATAATCGCTTGGGCAACCTTCACTTCCCGATAGTCGAAATCGAGTAAAGCGCCGTCTGTGTCTAACGCTGATGCGCCAATTACTGCATAGTCCACCTTGAATTGGCCAATAAAATCGACCGCTGATTCGCCGATAATGCCACCATCACTGCTGCGTACTTCACCAGAGGCGATAATGACTTTGTTCGCTTCACTGGGCCGGAGTATGGTTGCCACGTTGATATTGTTGGTGATGACCATTAAATCCCGGTGAGTCACTAGCGCCTTGGCACATGCTTCGGTCGTGGTGCCAATATTCACGAACAGAGAAGAGCCGTTCGGGATTTTGTTGGCCACAGCCCGGCCTATGGCGCCTTTCTCGTCGCCTGCCAGCACTCTTCTGGCTTCGTACGCCATATTTTCTACGTTGGTGGCAATGCGTGCGCCGCCATGGGTGCGCAAGAGCTCACCTTCTTCACATAGCTGGTTAAGGTCTTTTCGAATTGTTTGCGGGGTTACCTCAAAACGATCGACCAGATGATCCACTGAAACGACTCCCTCAGTCCGGGCTAATTCCAGAATGGCGAGCAAGCGTTGAGCACTCATAAAAAGGAGACGGGCCTGTTGCGCAGTACTGATGGTAGTTTAACGTATGAATTGCCTGTGCTGACAGATGCTGTCGGGAACTGAGTGATTTTGTACAAGCAGATGGGCCAAACGTCGTCAATATTGAATAATGTCCATTTAGCGGGCCCCAGCCTGAAATTATCGCTATCCAACAGATGCGTTATGCCGACAGCGTTGTTACCATGATCGTATGGACGTATCTGATCTTATCGACTCTCTGAATTCCGCGCAGCGTGAAGCCGTTACTGCGCCAATGGGCCATTTGCTGGTGCTCGCTGGTGCTGGCAGTGGCAAAACCCGTGTTCTGACCAATCGCATTGCATGGCTGAATCGGGTTGAAGGTGTATCGCCCTTCGGCATTATGGCTGTCACATTTACCAACAAAGCGGCCCGAGAAATGCGGCACCGGGTTGAGCACCTGCTGGGTATGAATGTCGCGTCTATGTGGTTAGGTACGTTTCACGGTATCTCACACCGTTTTCTGCGCAGTCATTGGAAAGAGGCGGGCTTGCCGCAGGCGTTTCAAATTCTCGATTCCGATGATCAACTGCGGTTGGTGAAGCGTACATTGCGATCGCTGGAGCTCGACGAAGCGCATTACCCGCCAAAGCAGGTTCAGTGGTTTATCAACGGTCATAAAGACGAGGGACGCCGGCCGCAACATGTCGACGATCAGCAGGACGCAACCACCGCTCAATATGTGCGAATTTATTCGGCTTATGAAGCTGCCTGCGATCGAGCCGGTGCAGTGGACTTTGCCGAATTGTTACTGCGTGCGCTTGAAACTCTTCGTGATAATGAAGAGCTGCTTGCACATTTCCGGAAGCGTTACCGGCACCTGCTCATCGATGAGTTTCAGGATACCAATGCCATTCAGTATGCGTGGATACGATTAATGGCGGGGGACACCGGCAGCGTGTTTGCCGTTGGCGATGATGATCAATCCATTTATGCGTGGCGTGGCGCGCGGGTTGAGAATATTCTCAATTTCAACAAAGATTTCCCCGATGCAGCCGTTGTACGGCTGGAACAGAACTACCGTTCCAGTGGCAACATCCTTGCTGCTGCAAATGCACTTATCGATTGCAACGGTGGGCGACTCGGTAAGAACTTATGGACGGCCGACGGAGAAGGTGAACTAATCACGCTTTATAACGCGTATAACGAAACCGATGAAGCTCGATTCATAGTTGAGTCAATACTGGATTACATCAGTGACAAAGGTGGGCGTCGCAAAGATTGCGCTGTGTTGTATCGTTCGAATGCGCAATCGCGTGTTATAGAAGAATACCTGGTTGCGGCTGGTGTGAAATACCGTGTATACGGAGGCCTGCGCTATTTCGAACGCGCTGAAATTAAAGACACGTTGGCGTACATGCGCTTGGTATCACATCATCTCGACGATGTATCGTTTGAACGTGTTATTAATCAACCCACGCGTGGCATCGGCGATAAAACGGTTACACAAATTCGCAGCTTTGCCCGCGATGCAGATTGTTCCATGTGGGAAGCTGCACAAGCTCTGGTTGAAAACAAAGGGCTTACTGCTCGTGCTGCAACTGCGGTCGCAAAATTTATCAACATGATCGAATCCATGGCAGAAGCCATCGCTGACCAAAATTTGCCGCAGCAAGTTGAGACCGTAAGCGATATGTCCGGGTTAATCGAGCACTTCAAGAAAGATCAATCTGAACGCGGGCAAAGCAGGGTTGAGAACGTTGAAGAGCTGAGTAACGCGGCGCGTACTTTTGCGGTGGGTTATACCGATGACCCGGAAGCTATTATATTGGATGAGTTTCTGGCCCATGCAGCACTTGAGGCCGGTGATGGCCAAGCCGATGCAGAAGAAGATGCTGTTCAACTCATGACGCTGCACTCCGCTAAAGGTCTGGAGTTTCAGGTAGTGTATCTGGCTGGAATGGAACAGGGGTTGTTTCCACACCAACGCTCTATTGAAGACCCCAACAAGCTCGAAGAGGAACGACGCCTTTGCTATGTGGGCATTACCCGCGCAGAGAAAAAACTCTACCTGACCATGGCCGAGCAACGCCGATTATATGGTCGAGACCAATACAACCCGCCGTCGAAATTTGTTGGCGAACTTCCCTCTAATTTACTGGAGGAAATTCGTCCGCGTATGAACGTAAGCTTGCCGGTGTACAACACAACCGAGTCGCCCCGTTTTCAGGAAGAGAGCGATTCTGGTATTCAGATCGGGCAGATGGTTCAGCATGGAAAATTTGGTGTCGGTGTCGTACTTGATCATGAAGGCCGTGGACAACAGGCAAGGGTGCAAGTTAATTTTGAAGATGCTGGCAGCAAGTGGCTTGTCGTTGCTTATGCGAATTTACAGCCAGCATGAAACCTGTCAAAAATATTTTTACTGAATTGCCCGAACGTTTGCTCGTGGCCGTTGGTGGTAACGCGACTCACCCCGAAGATATAACCGGGACCTCTGAAGAACAAATTGAAATGGCTCGGCTAACTGCCAAAGCCTTGCTGCCACTGACTTCATTAGATAACGAACTTATCATTACGCATGGAAACGGCCCGGTTGTCGGGAAGATTCTAATGCGTCAAGTGCTAACGCGAGACAAAATAGCGCCAATGCCTTTGGATATTTGCGTTGCACATAGTCAGGGTGGGATTGCGTACCTGCTGCTACAGGCCATTGAAAATTCGCTTCGAGAAATAAATAATGATCGTCACGTGGCTGTGTTGCTGACTCAGGTTGAAGTTAACGAGAACGATCCTGCATTTGAAAATCCGAGTAAACCGATCGGCGCGTTTTACTCTGAAGAAGAAGCAGCTACTATCAGCAAAGAATTAGGCTGGTTGATGAAAGAGGATTCCGGTCGTGGATGGCGGCATGTTGTTGCATCGCCCAAGCCACGACATATCTGCGACGTATCCCTGGTGCAGGTGTTGGCGCGACGCGGCACCATTGTTATTGCTGGTGGCGGTGGTGGCATTCCGGTTATTCCACTGCCAAATGGTTTACGCAAAGGCGTGGCGGCGGTTATCGATAAAGATCTTACCTCTGCACACATGGCGAACGTCACCGGCATACCGGTTATGATGATCCTTACTGCAGTATCCAAAGTGGCCATTAACTTCGGCTCTCCAGAACAGAAAGAGCTCGATGTTGTGTCACTTAATGAGCTTAAACGTTATCGCAAAGAAGGCCAGTTCCCACCGGGAAGCATGGGGCCAAAAATTGATGCGGCTATTCGATTTATTGAGGGTGGTGGTCAGCGCGTTATTATTTGTCAACTGGAAGAGGTAATGCCTGCATTACGCGGTGAAACAGGAACACAGATTGTGACTGAGAATTCGATAGCGGATCTTTAACTTGTAACTCGCACTCACTATTGAGAACCTCGGTTGTTTATGAATAGTCATTCGAAGATACGAGAGCCGGAGCAATACTCCGCGTTTGTCAGTTACCGGCATGTTCCGCGCGATCGGAAATGGGCGGAATGGCTATTAAATGAACTTGAGACCTACCGTGTGCCGCGCACGCTTCGAAAAGAGGGTTACCCGGCACGACTGAAAAAAGTCTTCAGGGATGAAGACGAAATCCCGGCCTCAACTGATCTCTCCGATCAGATTAGACAAGCGCTCGAAAACTCTGAGTATCTAATTGTTATTTGCTCCTCTGATACACCTGCGTCTGCATGGGTCAGTGAAGAAATCCGTCTATTTCACGCCATGGGTAAGAGCGATAAAATTCTTGCACTGCTGGTAGAAGGTGAACCTGAAGACGCATTCCCGCCGCTTCTATGCAAGGTACCAGAAAAAATCAGTGATGAAGGCCAAATCACATGGTCGCAGACCTTGCGTGAACCGATTGCTGCCGATGTCAGATCAAGAGCCGGAACCAGCGATAAACAACTTAAAAGAACAGCGTTGCTGCGAATTGCTGCGGCTCTATTAAGGGTTCGGTTCGACGATCTTGTTCAACGCGATGCACAACGCCAGCGAAAAAGCCGAAGATTAGTTGCTACAGGCTTAATGCTTCTTTTGGCGATAGGTGCCTCTGTCGGTTTCTATCGATGGGATACAACCCGCTTAAAAGTCGCTCACTTCGCAAACGTAAATCATCAGTTCGCTGTACCTGTGGGGGTAGGGCGGCCTCTAAGCGACGAGCAACGATCAAAGCGCTACTCGAACTATCGAATAGAAAAACGTGGTGGCAAGGTGCGTGCGCTGCAAATTGTTGATGGTAGAGGCGAGTCTACCGATCATGTCATTGGCAATGACTATGCACGAATGGTATATGCCTATCAGAACGATACCGTTCAAAGTATTCGTGTATTTGGATTAAATGGAAAACTTATTCGAACAGAGAACTACGAATTTTCACCAACTGGAACAGAGGCTGTAAGCGTTTTTAGAGCAGGGCCTGGGCGTGCAGCCACGCAAGGAACCAGCTCATTGGAACAGTTTGGTTCGCGGCAGGATAGTTCGGTTAACAAAGATGCTATTCGGACATCAATCACTCAACATCGGCTCACATTTGATTCAAACGGGTACGTGATAAAGCGTCAGTACGAAGACTACTACGGTACGCCTCGATCAGATGCCAATGGCGTTTTCGGCACATTCACTCAGTACAATGAAAATGGAATGCCGGTAAAGGTTATGTCGCTTGGCGCTACTGGAGAGCCCTCGCGAGAACGCAGCGGAATAGCGGCAATAGTGATGGATTACTCTGCGATGAATATAAAACTGGCAACGCGTTACTACAATGAGTCGGGCGAGTTAATCCCTAATAATGAAGGTGTCTCTCAAAAAATTGATGAGCACGATGGTTGGGGTAACGGTATAAGCAGATCGTATTTAGACGCTGACGGTAACCCAATAAATAGTACCGATGGATTCGCCAAATCTGTTTTTGAGTACGACGGCCTTGGAAATATGACGTCCAAGCGTTACTACGATATCGACGGAAATCCAGCTGTGCACGCTACTGAAGGTAGCCATCAATCTATTTACGAATTCGATGAATTTGGACAGTTTGTTGAAGCCTACAATCTTGGTGTAGATGGTGAGCCGGTTCTGAATAAGCAGGGATACTTCCGTACAAAGCTTCAATACGATGACAAGGGACGCAAAGTGCAGTGGAGCTATCATGATGCAAAAGGCGGCCTCGTGCTGGATAAAAAGGGCACGGCCATTGTCAAGCTCACGTTTGATCCGTCGGGTGCTGTATCGGAGTATCGTTTTTTTGGCACTAATGAAAAACCTATATTATCCAGTGAAGGCTACGCGCGTTCAAAAGCCACCTACAACGCAGTTGGTCAGCAAATACGACTGGAATTTTTTAATACTGATGGTGAGCCAATCTCAAATGAGGCGGGTTACGCTCGAGCTGATTACACCTATGATGCACGCGGCAATCGACAAAGTTGGTCATTCTTTGATACCAATGCCGAGCTTACGAGAAATGCAGACGGGATTGCGAAGTTGGAGCGCCGCTTCGATGAACGAGGCAACATTGTTGAAGACCGATATTTAGACCCCGATGGAAATTTAACCTTATATAAAGGACACGCGATAGAAAGATCTGAATTTGATAGCCGAGGTAACCGATCCTCTTACAGTTTTTTCGGTATCAATGGCGAGCCCTACAAAAAAGGGGAGAATCACACCACCGTTCAGCACACGTTTGATGATGTCGGGAATGTGTCGTCGGTGAAGCGATTGGACTCCAATGGAAACCCTGTAAATAATAACGATGGTGTAGCACAAACAAATTGGTATTACGATGCACTCGGACGTGTTATCAGAACAGTAAACCTGGACAGTTCAGGTAGCCCTGTACCAGACCAAAACGGCGTGCTGGACTATCGATCGGTCTACGACCAAGTTGGTAATAAAATAGTGTCGACAACACATGATGCAAACGGAGAATTAGCGCTAAGTGTTAATGGTTATGCAAAGAGATTAACATCTTACGATGCCCTCGGACGGGTTATTAAGCATGAATACTTCGACGATAAAAATGAACGTGTCATAAATGCAAGCGGCTATGCATCGATCATATACAAGTATGACGCGCGTGGTAACGTCGCTGAAAGTGCCTATTTTGATACTAACAATGAACCGGTTATTTCATCTGATCAAAGCGCCCGCACTACCTCAGTCTATGATTCTCGAGGTAACCGTGTTGAATTTAGCTATTTTGATACCGACGGTAAGCTCACGCTAGGCCCCGATGGATACGCGCGTGCAACTATCGAATACGATGAACGAAACCACGAAATTTCCAACACAGTTTTTGGCGTTGACGGTGAGCCCACGTTTAATACAGACGGCTATACCTCGTCGCGCCTAACTAAAGATCATTTGGGAAATATCCTCTCTCGTGAAACTTTCGGTATAGACGGTGAGCCAAATGTAAACGATGAGGGCGTTCATAAAATTGTGTACATAAGAGATGCGCTTGGTAGGATTACTCAGGAAGACTATTTTGGCGTGGACGGTAAACCTACAGGAAATAATAAATCCAAACATAACAATAGACTTGGTACCAGCCGTGTTACAAGAGCTTATGATGAAGTTGGTAACCTGATTGATATTCATCGCTACGTGTACAACGAAGTCGCGGAGAAGCACGTATTCGAGGAACGGGTTATGGTTTCTTATAACGCAAATGGTCAGCGCGTTGAAGAAATGTCGGCTGATGAGTCTGGAGAGCTAACGCGTGGTACAAGAAACTATGCTCGAAATACCAACGAGTACGATTCCAGAGGGAATGTCGTTAAGTTAACTTACTACGATGAGAATAATAATCCTGCATTCTGGACAGATCGAGTGCATTACGTTCAGCGCAAATACGATGAACTGGATAGGCAAACAGAAGCTGCTTTTTATGATGATAACAACGAGCTGACCTTGAAGGATGGTTTGTATGCGGTTAACAAGTATGAATACGATTTTAAGGGAAATAATACCTCGGTATCATATTTTGGCATCAACCGAGAGCCAATCGATATTGTTAAAGATAATTTGACTTATTCACGTATAGATTATGGCTTCGACCAACGTGGAAATATCTTGTTTCAGCAGTACTTGGGGGTAGACACGGAATCTGCCGATAGTTATAAAGCGCTATTTCGCAACTCGTATAGCTATGATGCGCGTGGAAATACAACCGAAAAAAGAAAATACGATGCCAGCGGCAACCCATTGCCCGTAACTGCGCACGGTAGAATCTACCTGATTAGAAGTCAGTACGATCACGCCAATCGAGTTATACGTAACGACTACTATAATAACAACGGAGAGCTTTTACGCAAGGAGAGTGGGGTTGCGTCGGTAACCAAGGAATACAACGCTTTAGGAAAGCTTGTTAAAGAATCTGTTTTTGATAGTGATGGTAATCTCACTGTTGGATCAATTGGTGCGAGTTCAACGCTGTATGAATACGATGTTCGGGGAAACATCATAAGTATTGCTTATTTCGACGCATCCGGGCGCCCTACAATATCTAGTCAGGGATACGCCAGATATTCAATAAAAGTTAATAGTCAAGATCGCGTGTTAGAGAAAGCTTGGTTTGATGCCGATAACAACCCAGTTGCACCGACTGGCAATACCACAAAGGCTCAATTTATTTACTCCGATACCGGAGAGCTTGAATACACTGTGTCCTGGTATACGAATTCGACTCTTGGTTTGAAACAAAAAACCGATAGTGAAGGGCGAGTGATTGAATCAACCTGGTTAACAGAAGACAATCAGCCTGCTATAGGGCCAAAAGGCTACGCAACCATAACCACAAGCTACCTTGAAAACGGTGGAACCTCTGAAGCGACATTTGATGAGACCGGTGAACGTGTTGTATCAGACTCAGGCTATGCGATCAGAACTATTGCTTTGGACGAACGGGGCAGTAAGGAAATTCGTATCTATGATGCAAAAGAGCAGCCGCTTCAGTATAAGGATGGTTACTACGGATTAAAAGAACGTGCTAACAGTAAAGGAAAACTAGTAAACCGAGAGTTTTTGGACAACGATGGCAATCTGTTTAAAGTTGCCAACGGCTATGCCGGGTTCAACCTTTTTTATGGCACGGACGACCAGTTATTGGTTTATCGCTTCTTTGACGATAATCGACAATTTGTCAGTGCCTTATTTGCACTAACAGATGAAATCAGAAAAGCGATAGATGACGGTAAAAGTCAGGAAGTTGAAACGCTACTCGAACAACAATATCGTCAATTGTCTGATTCGAACATACTGACCAATGCGGACAATGACGTAAAGTATGAGTACTATTTGTTTGCATCCTACAGTGCACTGTTTGCCAGAAAATTCGAATTCTCGGAACAGGCAAGTAGGCTTGCGATTGAAGCGAATCCTGATTCATTAATACCGAACACCAATCTTGCCAGCGCTCTTATGTTTCAGGGAAGAGTGGAGGAGGCTCGAGAGCTATACCTGAAGTATCGCGGTGTCCAAGTAGGAAATCAGATGAGCTGGGAGGATGGTGTGCTTGGAGATTTCGATGAATTTGATAAGCACGGACTCTCGCACGAGCTTATCGATGAAATTAGACGAGCGTTCGCTATGTAATGGTTGTCGTTAAGGATAACAGCATTGTTCATACGCCCTTATCGTTTGCGTCATTATATCTGGACGGCACGCTTTATTTGCGTTCCAGCATTCTGGCCAGTGTCATAACCATTGTTCTATCGTATTTTTTAGAGTCTTCGCTAAGCTGTGCATACGGAACCAGATCTGGATGAACACGGCGCTGATTATCTCTTGATTGCCCGAAGATCCATCCATTCAGCCGTCGTTCCGCCATCCAACGCTCATGTTCCAGTATCGCCAGTGGTTCAACTCGTTCAGTATTATCCGACAACCCGGTAACATTGGGAAAATGGATTTTGTTTTTACTGTGAATCCTGTTTATCTTGCGCAGCCATGGTTCTATGTCAATTCCCATGCTGTGTAGCTTTGCCGGGATGTGAACAACAAGGGAGCGATTGGCTTGTTTCATATCTTCGCTTAGATTTACCCAGTCGGTCTTTGCTGTTTTATTATCGTCTGCAGACTCAACATACGCCTCGTGAAATACGCGCGCCAACACGTCCGTATTGCTGGAGAATAATCCTGAATCGGTGGCTAGCCCCGACAGTGATCCAAAGCTTATAAGATTGCCGGGTTTAAGGTCTCTTACTCCTGGTGCAACGTTTGCTGAACCGAACTCTATAGACAGTCTAGTGGCAATGGGTGCGCCGTTTCCAGCGGCAAATTGCGTGATGGATTGCAGCGCGATAGAGGTTTCTAATGAAAGCTCATCGTTGTTATGGCAACAATAATAAACAGAGACTGGAGCCGGATCGGAAATAGCCAGAATTTGTGTACGGTTCAGCACCAATTCCGAGGATGATATGGTGCCTTCGATAAACGCCATATCGGCTGATTCGTGCAACTCAGGATATCGGTTTTCAAGATCTTGCTTTATCGCATTGGCGCGAGGATCGACGATAGTGAACAATGGCTTCCCTAAGTCGGTTGTTAATGAAGACAGAAGGGTTTCCACCAGCACAGCCTCACCGTAATCGTTAAAATCCACAATAACAATGTGAAGTCGTCTTTGACCTAATTTGTTTGCTACCAGAAACGCAGGTTGCTGGCGTTGTTGGCGGCGAACGGCCATTTGAGCTTCAGAAAATACTGTTACTCCGGCAACTCCCTCCTGCTCGTCCAAGCGTAAGGCAAGCCACGGAGATTGTATTCTGGCCATTATGGTAAGTTGGTTGACATCGTGATATTCGCTTCTGATTTCACGCGCTATAGCAGCATTTATCGCATCATCATCGGTAGCGACTACAATGCCAGCCGCGTTTTCGATGCCATGCGCTTGCGCGTTCGCCAGTGACCATGACTGATGATCGGTATAAAGGTGTTTGCTGTCTATTTGTCCGCTTGGTGCGCATAGCCAGTGAACGATATGACCATCGCTTTTCGCTGACTGACACAGTTGCTCCGCAAAAGCATTCGAACCAATCACTAGCCAGTGATTGTGACGACGACGTAGCTTACGCTCGCGCCGATGATGTTGAAACAACGCAAGCAATGCCTTCGCTGCGCCTATAACCAGTGCTGTCATTCCGGCCCAGCGTGCAATCTCGATTCGCCAGTCGTAGTTCCAGTTTTCAGCAGAGTGGTATGGCACTGCAAGGGTTAATGCTGCCAATGAACGATATATTATGTCGCCCAGGTTGAGGCCGAGTTCGTTTCTTAAACCATACCAACCGGCAAACCCGAACGTCAGGCTGATAACAGCGGCAACGGTGAGAATCTTGGTTGAATAAGTTGATTCTCGCCACAGCTTCACATAAAGGTTTTGTCGCTGTTTCACCCCACCTCCGGAATTGGTCTGGCCGCGTACACGAATCGCCAATCTTCAACGTCTAGCTCATAAATTTCCAGCAAGTCGAAAACGATGATTGAAAACCGTTCGAAAGCTGGCATAGCAGTCGAGTTGGTATCTATTTTTGCAGTGTCGATGTCGATGAGGAGATTTTCCAGTCTGCGATCTATGCGGGATAATTCGAGTTGCGTCTCGTTTGATCGATCAGCGAATCGTTCGTAGTCTCCCTGAAAGCGAATGCCCATGAATGCGCCAGCTAATACTGGCGCTCCTGCACAAAACGTAGTAACAAAATACTTAGCGAACACAACTTGCCAGGTTGGAGAGCCTTTTGGGTAGTCACAAAATTGAGCATTGAAACAGTCAAAATAATAGAAGAACGCCAAATAGAAAATGGCAACGAATATGGCTGCGAACACGCATAGCTTTCCCCACGTATCTAGCCGGTGGTGCATATTCCTCAGTCTCTCGCTGTTGGGCTTATGATAGCCGATTTGGTCAGCGACGTATGCTCGAAGTTCAAGCGCCATATAACGAATATCTGGGGTGCTTATGGTTGCATCAGGTACGGATGCTTCTGCCATAACCATATTCGTATGCCACGCAGTCCATGGCGCGTCTGCCTTTAACGATCGTCTTCCTGCGTAGCCTAACCAGGCCAGAAAACGACCGGCCCGCAATGTTTCAGCTATTTGTCGCGCATTAAGCCAGCGTTTATGCCAGCACTTCTGGTACGCGTATATATAAATAACGATTAACAGGCCCAGTGCGATAACTTCAGCAGCCACAAAATAGTGTTTTTTCTCAAAAAACAAACCGACAAGACCTAAGCAGACGGCGAAAGCGCCACCAAGAAAATTAAGCACGTAACTGGAACGATATGCATGGCCACGCGAGGTTGCTATTGCATCTGCTGTGACCATGTGCGGACGCACATTTTTCTCAGCGTCTGCCAGAAAGTCCGGCCGTGGATAAACCGGTTCTGAGAGCGTTGTTGGCGGCGTTTCTGCATCTTGACCTGGCATAGGTTCGTAGACGGTATCCCATGCACTTTGCGTTACTGGTTTTAGCCAATCTTCAGATGCATAGTCAACCTTCAGAGCCACTCCTTGCTTTGGTGCGTTTTGAGTTTGATCTGATATTTCCGATGAGTCTGTTGGTTTCGATTTCTTGCCGATGAGTCGATTAGCGAACCATTGGTAAACTATGGCGTAGGTTTGTCTGTTTGTTTTTTCTGGATATGTCTGGCCAGCTAAGAGCTTTCTGGGCCATGAGAAATTCCAAAGCCACCGTAATGGAATATCTTCATGAAGTAGTGCGTTCGTGTTCGTTGCATCTTCAGATAATTCAGCTGCTTCTTTTGGATATTGGCCAAAGTAGGCTCTTGCTGATTCGAACACCAATTCCTTGCCGTCATCCTCGTCGTGATTATGTTGAGTACTGGCATCAGGTTTTTTTACGGCTTTGAATGCTGGGAATACCAGCAATTTTTCAATGAGTTTGTCAATCTCACCATCGTCAACAAATAGGCCATCTGGGTTGCATGATGGCCCCCATGCCGGTGATTGGACCAGAGTAATCAGGCTTTTACTGTTTTCAGTTGCCTGCAAGCATGAGACTTCCAGAGTGTCTGGATTAATGCGTATAACGGTTTTCTCTTGAGTTAACGCTGTACTGACTACATCGGCGGTTCCGCCTTTTCCGTTGGCAACTTTTCCATCCCATACCGCGATTAACAGATCGGCTTGACGCACCAGGATTTCGCCGAGTGTTTGAAATCTCACGGTTTTCCAGTATGCAGCGTATTCGTCTTTATCGATAATGACGTGCGCTGAGCGGTCAGCCAGTTCAAATACTCGTTCGGCATGGGGTAGCAGTTCGTCATAACTCATGGAGGGCTGTGTGTAGTGAGTCATGCCATCGTGTAGCGTATTTCTATAGGACGCTCTGTCAAAGGGCAGAATGACATGCAGTTTCCATAGCTGATTCACAAGTTGTTCTTCACCTGTAGAGCCTGCGGCAGTATCCACTGAGGCAGTATCCACCGCGGCAGTATCCATTGCGGCAGTATCCACTGCGGCAGCTGCGGCGATTTGATCAGCGCCAGCGGCTAGCGCCGAGAGCAGACGAAGCTCGATATCTGGATCGTGTTTTTGGCATTGTGAGCTGATGTGTAACAGTAGCTTTTCAATGAGTGATTGGAGGGCGTCTGGATCTACCTCTGTACTTAGGCTCCTGTGGCC
>CAKZUP010000189.1 GCA_937922945.1 uncultured Granulosicoccaceae bacterium | reverse complement strand
AGCATCAGTAACCTCATCGGCAGCGGCGTTGCCTGATTGCTGTGCAGAGGCTTGGCCCTCGAGCCCATCACCATCTTGCTCGCCATCTTCAGATTCACCCTCTTCAGTTTCAGCATCATTGGACTTAAGGTGATTTGACTCAGAAGGATTATTCGCACCGTTTGTGGCGTTACCTTCCGATGCATCGTGCGCATTCGCATTATCGGCTGCGTCATCATTGGCAGCATCGCCTTGCTCATCCACTTCGCCCACTTCTTCTGCGAGCAGCTCATCGAACTGATCAAGGTCTTTAATGTCTGCAAGGTCTGGCAGTTCATCGAGCTTTTTCAAATTGAAGTAGTCAAGAAATTCTTTCGTTGTACCTAGCAAGGCAGGCTTACCCGGCACATCTTTATGGCCAAGTACCTTGACCCAGCTGCGCTCCTGCAATGTTTTGATAATATTCGAACTCACAGCAACACCGCGAACGTCTTCAATCTCTGCTCGTGTAATCGGTTGTCGGTAGGCAATCAGTACCAATGTTTCCAGTAACGCGCGTGAATAACGCGGTGTCTTTTCCTGAAACAAATTGGCAACCCAGTCGGAAACAGACTCATGGGATTGCAATCGAAAACCACTGGCAACTTCCACCAGCTCAATACCGCGACCTTCATATTCTTGCTGTAGCGCTTCAAGCGCTGCGCGTATAGCTCTACGCTCAGGCTTTTCATCGTCGTGTTGAAACAAGCCTTCAAGCTGCGCGATGCTCAGAGTACGTCCGGCAACCAGCAATCCAGCTTCAAGAATATTCTTTAGTTTCTGTTCATCCATAGCTTTTACTCTGATACGGATTTATCGTCGGCGACAGGCAATGCTTCGATAGCTGTTTCAGTATCGCCATCGCGCGGTTTTAAGTAGATGGGTGCAAAAGGTTCTGATTGAACGATGTTAATCAATCCTTCTTTACACAGTTCAAGCATGGCCAGGAACGTTACCACCACGCCCATGCGTCCCTCTTCGGGATCAAACAGCGTTGAGAATTCGCAAAACTCACCAATGCGCAGTGCCGAGAGCACAGCCGTCATGCGTGCACGCACCGACAGCAATTCGCGGTTGATATTGTGATGCTCGGCCATTTTGGCTCGCTGAGCCACATCCCGAAACGCGAGCAACAATTCCTGCAACGTGATATCAGGCAACGGTAATTCACGCTCGATAACGGGAGGAACGACGCCAAGCGGGAAATTTTCGCGCAACATACGCGGCAGGATATCCAGACTTTCCGCACCTTCTTTAATGCGTTCATACTCTTGCAAACGGCGAATAAGCTCAGCGCGGGGATCATCTTCATCGTCGCCGTCTTCTTCAACCCGGGGCAGCAGCATGCGCGATTTAATTTCCGCCAGCATGGCAGCCATTAGCAGATACTCCGCGGCCAATTCGAAACGCATGGTTTCCATCAGCGCAATGTATTGCATGTATTGCTCTGTGATATCGGCGATCGGGATATTCAGGATATCCAGATTTTGCTTCTTGATCAGATAAAGCAGGAGATCGAGCGGCCCTTCGAACGTATCGAGAAATATCTCTAATGCATCGGGCGGAATGTACAGGTCTTGCGGCAATTCAACGACCGGTTCGCCAGCGACCATAGCAATGCGCGCTGCTGGTGGCGGAGCCTGTTCTGACTCGGTAACGGGGGGCTGATTGGCTTGCATCAATAACCGTATCGTTGGTTTTGCCTAGTATAACCGCGATGTGCCATAAACCAAAAAGATAGCGTCGTAAATTAATGCATTATCGAGAAAAATGGTCTAAAACCGATCAGACATTGCACGGCCGTTACCAATCTGACACAAACCGAACGTGATCAGACGTGATCAGTTCAGAAAATCCAGCGACCCTCGACCTTCCCGGTTCACCTCGATATTGCCGTGCTCATCGAACGTGAGAACGGAGGTGGGCTCGAATCCGCAGTTACCGCCATCGATCACCAGATCGACGTGCTTTTCGAGCAGTTCGCGGATATCAGCAGCGTCGGTTTCCGGCAGTTCCTTGCCTGGCATGATGAGTGTGCTGCTCATTAACGGTTCGCCCAATTCTTCTAACAAACTTTGGCAGATCGCATTGTCTGGCACACGAATGCCGATGGTTTTGCGTTTCGGATTCTGCAATCGGCGAGGGACCTCGTTCGTTGCTTTCAGAATGAACGTATAAGGGCCGGGGGTCAGCGATTTAAGACTTCGGTAGGTGGTGTTGTCAACACGGGCATAAGTCGCTATATCGGACAAATCCCGGCACACCAGCGTGAAATTATGCTTTGGGCCCACACGCCTGATACGCGCGATTCGCTCCATTGCGTTTTTGTCGCCCAAATAGCATCCCAGCGCGTAGCATGAGTCTGTGGGATAGACAACAACCCCACCTTGCTGAATGATATGCACAGCTTGCCCAATAAGCCGCTTCTGCGGATTCTCGGGGTGGATTTCGAAAAACTGGCTCATAACGGACGAAATTCAGGCCTGATTTAGCCAATTGTACGCCGGGACGGTGTGTAGATTGCATAATTGGGCGATCTACTGCTTTTTTTTACTCTTTGCCGGTACTAAGTGGCAATTAAAACGGACAAACACATGATGAAACGAACCAAGGCAACCATGCAACTTGCACCGCTGGCCGCGGCCATCTTACTCGTTAGCACCACTGTATGGGCAGACGCAAAACACACAGGCAAAGCTGCAAAAGGCGCTGAGGGCGAAATCGTTGCTACCGTCAACGGCAAACCAGTGACGAAAAGTTCGCTCGATAGGGTAACAGAGCAACTCGCAGCTCAGGGACAGCAACCGGACCCAAAACAAATTATCGACGAGCTCATCAATCTGGAAATTCTAACCCAGGAAGCTGAAAAGCAGGAGCTGGACAAAACCAACGATGTTGCCACTGCCCTGCATTTGCAATACACCCAAACCATGGCCAACGCCTATCTGGGTGCATTCAGTAAAGACCTAACCATTAGCGAAGAGCAGATGCGCGCCGAATACGATAAGCAGATAGCAGCGTTAAAAGTCAGCGAATACAAAGCCAGCCATATTTTGTTGGAGAACGAAGACGATGCGAAAATGATAATTACCGAATTAAACAACGGTGGTGACTTCGCGGCTTTGGCAAAAGAACACTCAACCGGACCAACCGGTGCAAACGGTGGCGATCTTGGCTGGTTCCAACCCGAAAACATGGTGCCGGCTTTTTCCGCAGCAGTTGCCGAACTTGAGAAAGGCAGCACGTCCACAGCGCCTGTGAAAACAGAATTTGGCTGGCACGTCATTAAACTGGACGATACACGCGAAGCTGCGAAGCCGGATTACTCTCCTGCTGTAAAGGCCGGCATTCAAAACACGTTGCTAAGAGAAGCGCTGGAGAAGCGAGTGGAGAGTTTGCGCAGTGCTGCAACAATAGAAATGAAGTAACTTTATCGTATGTAATCGGTATAGGTTGTTTAGCGCTGCCAGTTTGATCAAGCTGGCAGCGTTTGCTTTTGCCTTAAGCCGGCTCGCAATTAACCGATTAGCAAAAAGACAACGCGTTATCCAAATCGCGCTGTATATCTTCGACCCCTTCCAAACCAACCGACAAACGTACTAAACCCTCAGTGACGCCTGCTTTGTGCCTATCCTCAGCAGACATACGCCCATGAGTGGTGGTTGAATTGTGTGTAATTGTGGTTCTCGAATCGCCAAGATTACCGGTGATTGAACACAACTGCGTATGATCAATCAGCGCCCACGCCGCTTTCTGACCGCCTTTTAAATCGAATGACAAAACACCACCCGGCGCTTTTTGCTGTTTCTGTGCCAGTGCATGCTGTGGGTGTGATTCCAGACCCGGGAAATGCACCACGCTTATCGCCTCGTGCGATTGCAGCCACTCGGCCAAGGTCTGCGCATTACGTGAATGCTGATGCATTCGCAGACTCAACGTCTCCAAACCTTTCAGAAATACCCATGCATTGAACGGGCTCATGCACGGCCCAACGCTGCGCATATAGGACGTGAGCTCTTTAACTAGTTCAGCCGACCCAACAACAGCTCCACCCACACACCGTCCCTGGCCATCGAGAAATTTGGTGGCGGAGTGGATGACGATATCAGCCCCTAACAAAATGGGTTTCTGTAACGCCGGTGTACAAAAGCAATTATCCACAACCAGCTTTACACCGCGGCTGTGCGCGACATCCGAGAGCGCTTTTATATCAGCTATCTCAGTCAGCGGATTGGTCGGCGTTTCAAGAAACAGATAACGCGTTTTCTCGGTTATCAGGCTCGACCACTCGTCAGGGTCGAAGCTATCGGCCCAGCTGACATCAATACCGAATCGCGGTAGTAGATTCATGATCTGATTGACGGTGCTGCCAAACATGTTTCTGGTGCAAACCAGATGATCGCCGGATTTCATGGTGCCCATGAACAGCAAATTAATCGCGGCCATACCAGAGGCTGTAGCAATACAGGCTTCAGCAGACTCAAGTGCTGCCAGTCGTTTTTCGAAAATCTGCACCGTCGGGTTGGTGAATCGGGAGTAGATCAGCCCCTCTTCATCGCCACCAAAGCGAGCCGCTGCTTCTGCTGCGCTGCTGAAAACATAGCTCGACGTGGTAATGATGGGCTCTGCGTGTTCCATAAAGGAACTGCGTTCAAAACCAGCACGCACTGCCAAAGTTTCGTCGCTCAAATTGCTCAACGAATGGGAATCAACTGGATCAGCTGACGCCTTATTGAAGGATGAATTGTCGTTATCGGAATTCAAAACCTTTCTACCTGTGTCGTGTGAATGAAGAGTTGCGATATACTTCGCCAGTCAACTGTAACGAATATCCTTTGCATGCGTTCGCTTTTTTGCGTTTTTTGCTTAACCAGTATGCTTTTCACACCTGCGCAGCTTCAGGCATCCCTGCTGCAAAATACGTGTTCAGACGAATTGGACAACGCGGTTGAACTCTACAACGCTGGACGCTCCGATGCAGCACACGCGCTATTGGAGCAACTAGCCGAGAAATGCCCACAATTACCGCAGGTGCAGCATAATTTAGGCGTTATAGCAGGTCAGGCAAAAAATTGGCCGCTGGCGGAATCACGATTTCGCGCAGCTATTGCGAATGATTCGCGCTCCACGATGACCATGGCTCACCTACAAAGCATGCATGAGTATCAGGCTACGCTGGCGTATCAAAACGCGTTGCGCATCAAACGAAAAGTCACACCACCCGATTTACAGATGCAACGTTCCGAGTTGACGAACGCCACCTACCGCACCGAAATCAAAACGAGTTTGCATACTGTTGCAACGGTTGACTACGAGCTTTTCGCGTGGTGGACAGCAGCATCAGACACAGACGCAAGTGCATGGCTAGAGCACTACACGCACGGGTATCCGCCTCAGGAAAACAACGATGCTCAAGCGGTTGACTGGCAAGAGGTCAGCAGAGACATTTCGTTTACGGCACAAGATGCGGTGGTCGTATTAAGTTATCAAAATGCGGGATTGGATAAACGAATACTGCTTTTATTGCGGCTGCAAGATAAGCGATGGAAAATATATAGGGAAGTGAATCTGTGAGCCAGCTAACCGGTAGTCAGCGATTTTATGCTCTGCGAGTTTTTGGTCTGCGAGTTTATCAAAGCACCAAGCTCCATCACCAATCTAGCGCAATGGGTTATCGATCATGGCTGGCAGTAGCGTGTTTTTTGGCGGCTATGCAACCAAACTCACTTGCCGTGGCGAACGATACCTATACTTCCAACGCAAAGACAATTGATAGAATTGAAAACACAACAGCACAGCGCGATTACCGCCTCGATGAGCTAACCTCGGCAACGCTAAATGCCATTGCTGTTGGTCATTGGAACGAAGGATTAACCACTGCCACTGAGCTGGTCAATGAATTTCCCGACTTCTCTCTTGGGCATTGGTTGCTGGCAGAAACGCACCGCGTACTGGCATCATCCGGTACATTGATGCAGACGCTTCCCAACTACTCCCGCTCAACGATTGATATTCTGCTTGAAGCACAAGCCAGAGCGCAACTTAGTCACGAAGGCATGAACGATTCACACCCTGCCCAAGAGGTCGCGTTTGAAGAACCACTGCTACCCCAAGAAATAATTCAGTCTGGCAAACACGTAGAAACCATCATACTGGTCGATTTAGCAACATCCACTCTGTATCACTTCGACACCCGCGCTAAGCAGCCGCAACTGATTCGTCAACATTATATATCCAGTGGCGAAGGTGGTTTTGGAAAACACAGAGAAGGAGACCTGAAAACGCCTTTGGGTGTTTATCGTATTTACGGCTTTCGTAGCGATGAGTCGCTACCCGACCTCTATGGTGCGGGTGCGCTTATGCTGAATTATCCCAATACGCTCGATCGATCACTTGGACGTTCCGGTTCGGGTATATGGTTACACGGCAATCCGCGCGCCGATAGAAGCCGATCGCCTCGATCCAGCGAGGGCTGCGTAACGATGGCCAATGACCACCTGCTTAGTTTGCATAAACAGATCAACATCGAACGCACACAGGTCATACTCAGCCATAATGTTCAGTGGCAACGGCAGGCCGACAGTATTCCACAACGCGATCGATTCCATGAATTGTTTGAGCAATATCGTGCTGCGTGGGTAAACAATAACGTGGAGGACCTGTTCAGTCTTTACGCCATTGATGCCCTGCCCGCCAATGTTCAACATGCCGACCGAGGCAGAACAAAGAAAGTCAGCTCTATCGATACAAACAGCGCATCGCTTTCACCAGTAGGCATTGCCTTAGACCCACTTTCAAATGTGCGGGCTGAAGATCTGTCATTGCTGCTGAATCCAGATATACAGCCGCCCTCCCAGCACGATAACTCGGGGCACACCCAACACTTAGTCATGTCATTTGAGTTACCAGATTCCAACAACGCACAGGTCACGTTGTATTGGGAACGCGAGCCAGCCACAGGCTATTGGAAAATCAAGCGTGAAACCATCGATGCGGGTGGAGCCTGACGCCTCAACGCTCCACAACACAATCAGTCAGCCGCAAGAGCTTGCTATTCCTTCTCTTCCAAAGCAAAAAAAGTCGCCTGCATAATGTGAACTTGCGCACGTAAACACCACCAGTAACCTTAGGGCTCAACGCGCGCCCCTTTCATGCGATCGACACGCGACTTCATCTAAGACACGGGTAATACGGGGCTTGCAGAGCACGTAACGCACAGACCTAAGTTGCTGAGCAGCAATTTGCCCGAATTTAAGCCCGATTGCTCAAAAACGATGCGAATAAAAACGTGAATTCGCATCAAGAACCCGTCAGATTGGCCGATTTTTAGTGGGTGCGCGAGAAACTTGCTCGCAAACCAGGTTGTGAAAACTGAGCGGATGTTTAAGAGATTCTTTAAATCTGAGCCCAAAAAGCCCGAGCCAAGGCGTCGCAGCAGTGCGGCATCAAAGCCTAAGGGTGAGCGTACTCAACGCACCAGAAAGCAAAATCAGAAAATCGATGTTGCTGATCTGCGCGTGGGTATGTTTGTGGTGGAACTGGATAAGCCCTGGGAAGAATCCGGGTTTATGTTTCAGGGGCTCGAAATTAAAAGCACATCTGACATTCAGGCCGTGCAAAAAGAGTGTTCTTTTGTTTGGGTCGACTATGATGAGTTTTCACTAAAATCCAACAAAAAAGGCGAAGGGCTGCCAGCAGCACCGGGTGCTGGATCAAGAGATACCGGCGTTGCGGTTGAAGATGAATTCGAAGCTGCCAAAGAAGTGCACTCGCTCGCAAGCGAGGCCATCAGTACACTTTTTGAAGAAATACGGCTGGGCGCAGAAGTTGATGGCGGCAAAGTCAAACAAGCGGTAAACGGGTGTGTAGACAGTATTCTACGTAATCCGGATGCATCGGTCTGGCTCACGCGCATTCAAGCGAAACATGAAGCAACGGCACAGCACTCACTTAATGTGGCAGCGTTGAGCATAGTTATGGCAAAAGCTGCAGGAATGACGCAACGCGAAATGGAAGACGTTGGTGTTTGCGGCATGTTGCATGATGTTGGAAAAACCAGCATCTCCACAGAAGTGCTTTCCAAGTCAGGGCCGTTAACTCCCGAAGAACGTCTTGAGATGCAGAAACACACACGCTATGGTCGAGACATTCTTATCTCGACAAAAAGTGTTATGTCAGGTGCGGCCGACGTTGCACACTCACATCATGAGCGCGAAGACGGTCAGGGCTATCCACGCAAACTGCCGTCTGAATCAATACCGATTTTCGCCAAAATCGTGAGTATTGCCGAAGCCTATGACACCATGACCACCAAGCAAACCTATCGTGCTGCTTGCTCCCCTTCCGAAGCGCTACAAGAACTTTACTCGCTGCGTGGCAAGCAATTCGATGAAGACATGGTTATCAAATTTATTGATGCCGTGGGTATTTTTCCACCCGGCAGTATTGTCGAACTACTTAACGGCGAAATCGGGATTGTTCTGGCGAATACATCCGATAAGCTAAGACCTCGCGTTATCATCATTCTTGATTCTGCCAAAGAACCCGTTCCTCAAATGGTGGTTGATTTATCGCAAATGGACACAGATAGTGAAGGCAATGTCTATCAGATAAAAACAACGCTAAGCGATGGCAGTTTCGGTATTGACGTAGCCGATTTCCAGCGAGCCGGATTACGTATGGGCTAAACCGGGCTTGTTTTAATTCGAGCCTTAGTACCATGCTGCATTTACAGCATTAGCCGGCGTGACGTTTCACACAGCTCACCAGCTCTTTAACACTTTTCTCAACTGTCAGATCACACGTTTTGGGCAAAACAAGCGGTTGGTATATCAGCTGCCTCAGTTGATGTTGTAACACGTCGATATTTTCATCGTATCCGTACACAACATGGCCATGATTCTCCAGCACAGAACGCAGCTGTGGATTATCTCCAATTAACGCAAGAATTGGTCGCCCGGTTTGCAGGTATTCAAATGCCTTGGACGGGATGGTTTCGGCAGCTATTGTTCCGGTATTCTGAACCAGCAATAAGATATCAGCATCAGCCAACACATCATCCAGCTCATGCCTTGGCATTCTGCCCAATGACTCTATCCGATCAGAGAACGCAACAGACGCTATCGATTGCACAACCGATTTACCCAACGTACCTGCCAATCGTATGGAAAAGTGATCGCGGATAGACGCATCAGATTCAATTAGTCGCGTTAGTGCTTCCAGCAATGCATCCAGATTGCGAGTATCGCTCAAGGTGCCAATGTGTGCGAATGTTCGAATGATATCGGCAGGTTTTGGCGCTAACCTGTTATGGGCAGCGCCGGATAAAATAGCCACGCACTTCGCCATTGACTGATCGCCTTGCTGCACAACGGCCAACCTGCGACTCGCCGCAATCGCCGCGCCATCGGTCAGGTAAATTAGCGCTGATGCTCGTCTGGCAAGCTGCGCTTCAAGCTTGAGATAATGATCATGAATCGAGTCCATGGTGGGCGGATATTGAAACGGCAAAGGATCCTGAAACTCACAAACCAACGGAAGCTTACAGCGCCTGGACAGCCAAAGCGCCGCTTCGTGTGAAGATGCCGGGCCACCCGTGCTTAAAATAATATCAGGCTGATGAATTTTGCACCAAACCCAACCACGCGCTGCTGCTGTGAACTGCCAGGACCAACGCTTATCGCGATGAAACAGTTTGCGTTCAACGACCGACAACAACGCAAGTGGAATCGCTACCGCAATTTGAAGAATCAAACGTAGCAGAGCTAACAATGGATGATGCGTGCGGTTGCGTTTTGCACCCGCCTTGAGCTCATCGAGTATCGCGGACGGCCAAAGCGACATCACTCGGATGTGCTGCTCATTTTTATGTCTTGGGCCGAGTGTGGATGACAATACCGTGGCATCGATACCAGCGCGTCGCAGAGCAGGCAAGCGATCATCGATATGATGTGAGGCAGCTCTACCGTCCACATTTGCGTAGTAAGACACGATAAGCCAGCGAGGCCTGATTACGTTTTTAGCCTTACCCATTTGGCCTATGCTTTTTCTGGTTCAATGCGACCTCGGCATTGTAGCAATAAAGTTGCAAACGCACCCCGTCGCGGTGCCGGACTTGCGCCTCACTATTAAAACGCGAACTGTCTGGGTTAGCCCGTTAGTACTCTGGCTCACCATTTAGGATATGATTTGAGCCTAACAGTGAATCGGGCACTATCGAAGCGTTACACTTCGTTGCCTGATCAATCTTTGTCTGGTCGCATTGCAATATAAACTATGGTTACTCGCGTATTGGTTCCATCTGGTGTTTTAGGTCTTGGCTTCGATCGAACCGCCCTTGCGCAAGGTATCAAGATGAAGCCCGATATCATTTGTATAGACGGAGGTTCAACCGATAGCGGCCCGTTCAGCCTGGGTACCAGCACGTCCAAATACTCTCGCGCAGCGTGTAAAGCAGAATGGCGCGACCTGATGAAAGCCCGTGCTGAGTTAAACGTACCGCTCATTATTAGCTCTTGTGGCACCTGCGGCACAGACGCCATGGTCGAATGGATGTACGACATAACAACAGAGCTTGCAGACGAACTTGAACAAACATTAAGCGTAGCGCTTTTATACAGCGAACAATCTGCAGCCACTATCACGGCCAAACACACTCAAAACCAGTGCCGTGCTCTTGAGCCTGAGATTCCGTTGAGTGCAACCGAGATTAACGCATGCGAACACATCGTTGCGTTGGCCGGTGCCGAGCAGATTCAGTTAGCGTTGCAATCTGGAGCCGATATCATATTAACCGGTCGTGCAACCGACACGGCGGCAATTTGTGCTTTACCTATAATGCGTGGGGAGCATATAGGGGCGGCATGGCATGGTGCAAAAATCGCCGAATGCGGTGCGCTCTGCTCCACCAATCCAATTAGCGGAGTCATTTTGCTCGATATAGATGAAAATGGCTTCACTGTTATGCCAATGGCAACCGACGCGCGCTGCACGCCTCACTCAGTATCTGCGCATATGTTGTACGAAAACAGCGACCCTAATTTGTTACATGAACCTGGCGGCATACTGGATGTCACGCAGGCTACCTATGCACAACTTGATGATCGTTCTGTGCGCGTAACCGGCTCGCAATGGCACCCTGCACCGGTTTACACCGTTAAGCTTGAAGCCGCAAAACGCACTGGTTTCCAAAGTACGATTATCGCGATACTACGCGACGCCCGATACGTTGAAAATGCGCGCGAATGGGTGCAGCGTTTATCCGGCTATCTTGATACCGAAATAACAAGTAGTTTACAGCTCGATCAATCAGACTATTCATTGGAGTTCAGGCTCATCGGCGTCGATGCGATACTAGGGCCACTTGAAAACAAAACATCCTCACCAAGTGAAGTTGGTGTTCTTGGCATTATTACAGCGAGTTCAAATGAATTGTGCGAAGAAATTGCCAAACTGATTAACCCATTTTTGTTGCACTATCCGTTAACAGATAACGAGTCGCTACCCACGTTCTCTTTTCCGTATTCACCTGCACACAGTGCAAGAGGTGCATTATATGAATTTTGTATAAATCATGTTATTGAGTTATCCAACCCAATGGAGGTTTTTCGATTGGAACAACGACGAGTGAGTAAACATGCAGCTGGGTAACTTAGTTAACGGTGTTCGATCCAAAAACGCTGGGCCATTCTGGATAACCATTGATGTTTTCTGCGGCACACCGGCGGTCTACGACCAACTGCTTCCGCTACTAAGTGAAGGATTTGTCGCAGATATCTACAAGCAACCTGTTGCAAAGATAAAACGTTTTGAACTACCTGATTTACACGTACTAAAATTCAGTTTCCCGAGGCCTGTGGTTCAGGGTAGCCGGTATGATAGCGATATGCATGGCGCGCAATACAGTGTGCTGTTGGCAGAACTCGAAATGCCTGATGCGAGTTAACTAAAATGCGCTAGCCTGCTAACGCTTATACCCGAATCGCTTAAGCAATCGCCCGTCGATAAACATTAATCCGGCACCAATGATTGCTGCACCCAACACCTCTTTCAGGTGTATGGCCTCACCGAGAAAAACATGCCCCAGTATCATTGCGGTGATTGGTATGAGCAGAGTAACCAACATGACGTTGCTTGCACCTGCCCTAACCAATATCTTGAAAAACAGTATATAAGCCAACGCTGTCCCGAATACGGCCAGCGCAACCAGCGAGCCAATGGCGTATGAGCTTGGCATGGGGAGAGTCCAGGGTTTGTCTACAAAAGATACAACAACACACATAACCAATGTGGAGCAAATCAACTGGCACGTGGCCGATTTAACTGGAGCCACGCCGGTAAGAAATTTACGCCCCCACAAAGCGGCAAATCCATAACTCAATGCCGCGCCAAGGCAAAGTAAAATTCCCAGGGATTGCGACGAATCAATTGAGCCATCGAATCCACGCAATACAGCCACCCCGACGACGCCCAGCAACACCCCAACAACCCGATTGAGCGTTAACCGTTCCTGTTTGAAACCGGCCATAACGATAACGGCGAAAAGTGGCGTCATGGCGTTGATGATGGATGACAGACCCACGCTGATTTGAGTTTGCCCAGCGAAAATAAGACCAAACGGGATAACGTTATTCAATAATCCCATGCCTAAAAATGGCATCCATTGCCTGAGTGATGTTGGAAGCGATAGCCCCATATAATAAAACAACGGCAATAACGCAAGACCTGCCAGAGCAACACGCACCAACACAACGGTTAGCGGTGGAATTTCCCTGACAGCCACACCCGCAAAGAAATACGCACCACCCCATAAGACCGACAAAAGAATAAGCAGGCCCCAGTCATGGCCATCCATCATTTTTGCTGTTTCAGTCAATCGTATATCCTTGAGTTTGCAGTATAAGCAAAAATTAACTTTCACCAGCAAGACGCGTATTAGTGAACTTTAGTGTAGAACGCAACCTATTCCACGGTCTTTTCTGCCATCTTTTCCGCAGTTTAGGAGCCGCTGCAATTTATTTATCGACTCGAGTGCTACAGATCGAATAGACTTGATGCACTCAAGATTTGGCACCAGGTCGCACCATGCCTGTCCAGCAGAACTATCTACAGAAGAGAAAGCATGATCGACCTTAAGCCGTAGCCTACACTCATGACAGGCTACTACATTCTAATGCTTGTATGCGGGGCCGCTGCAGGTGGTTTTCTCAGTGGGCTGGCAGGCTTTGGCACAGCACTGTTCGCATTAGGTTTCTGGCTTCAGGTAATGACACCGACCGAAGCGGTATCGCTGACCGTGTTCATGGCGGTGGTTAGTGGCGTTCCGGGCGTCTGGATGATTAAAGACGTCATGATCGAGTACCGCGTTAGACTGGCTCGGTTTCTTGTACCCGCTATTGTGGGCATCCCTCTGGGCGTTGTATCGTTGCAGTACATCGATGCTGGCCTGTTAAAACTGGTTGTCGCCGGGTTTCTTATCCTGTATGGCGGTTTTTTTACAGTCCGCAAAAACCTGCCGACATTGTCTCAACCTACACCTATAACCGATGGAATTATCGGATTTATTGGCGGTATTTTAGGCGGTTCAACCGGGCTCTCTGGCGCATTGCCAACCATGTGGTGCGCTATGCGACCGTGGCCCAAAGAACAAACCCGGGCTGTAACACAGCCTTATAATACGTTTGCACTAGCCGTTGCTGTATTGCTTTTTATCATACAAGGTGTGTACGACGCTGACGGTCTTTTGCGAATTGCCATCGCCTTTCCGGTTACCATCTTGTTTGCCTATATAGGTATGTTTATTTTCAGACGTCTCAGCGACAATCAGTTCAGGCGCTTGCTCATTGCTCTTATGCTACTGGCAGGGCTCATTCTGTCGGCACGTGAATTACTGTAGTTACTCCAACTAACGTTTTCGACCGTATCGTTAATACGAAAACACCAATATTCGCTACACTTAAACCCTATGCATGGGCTGAAATAGATACGATTTTCAACCCTCCACACTCGCCCTATCCAATTTGGACAACACGGAGCAAAACGATGAAATGTCATGAGGTTGATTACGAAATATTTGGTGATGATATGCAAATCATCGAAGTCGAGCTCGATCCTCAAGAGGTTGTCATTGCAGAAGCTGGCGTCATGAATTACATGGAAGAAGGGATCGGCTTCGAAACCAAGATGGGTGACGGTTCAAAACCAATTAAAGGGGTACTGGATTCTCTGATGCAAGTGGGTAAACGGGTGCTAACCGGGGAATCTATTTTCATGACCCATTTTACCAACGAGGGGCAAGGTAAAAAACGCGTTGCATTCGCCGCCCCCTACCCTGGCAAAATTATTCCACTGGATATGGCCGCGCTGGGTCAAGAGCTATACTGCCAGAAAGATGCATTTCTCTGCGCAGCGTTTGGCACGTCAATCGACATTGCTTTTCAGCGCAAACTTGGCTCTGGTTTTTTTGGTGGCGAAGGTTTCATCCTGCAACACCTCACTGGCGATGGGAAAGCGTTCATCCACGTTGGCGGCACTATTATAAAACGTGAATTGAACGGTGAAACTCTGCGGGTTGATACTGGCTGTTTAGCCGCATTCACAAAAGGGATTGAATACGATATTGAACGTGCCGGCAACCTGAAATCAATGGTATTCGGCGGCGAAGGGCTGTTCCTGGCAACATTGAAAGGCACTGGTACCGTCTATTTACAAAGCCTGCCGTTCTCACGACTGGCGAATCGCGTTATCCAGGCAGGAGGATTGGGCGGTTCCAAAGGTGAAGGCTCCGTACTCGGCGGCCTTGGCGATATGTTCGGTGATCGTTAGCGTCTGGTTTTATCAAGGCAATGTCGTGCTTAATAAAAAACGATGGCTATTACTTCCATCGCGCACCAGGTAATAAGCCTGTGCAGGTGACAGAGACACTACCATGGTACTCGACGAATCCAACGCATTCGATCTAAACAATTCAAGCCAGTGGACAATCTCGCGTGTTGTTCTGACTCAGGCAGAACGCTGCGCCGATGAAATAGCCATTGATTTTATCGATAGTACTCAATGGACATTTGCCGAGTGCAAGCAGCATGCACTTGCTGCCGCTGGTGAATTACAGGCTTGCGGCATCTCGCAATCAAGCAATGTTGCTTTGTTAATAGACTCTCCAGAGGCATTTTGTCGCTATTGGCTGGGCTTGAGTTTTCTTGGTGCCACAATGATCGCCATAAACACCAGTATGCGAGGTGCGCCGTTAAAACATCAACTTGATATATCCGATAGCCATTTTCTGATTGCAGATGCCGACCACGTTAAATCCTGTGAAGCTATTCAACACAAGGCAATGTTATATGCCATCAGTGATTTAACCCAGCAGAGCACCGCACCTCTGCCAATTGATAACGTTTATCTCGGTAACAGTCACGATGTGTCTTGCATCATGTTCACTTCAGGTACATCCGGGCCCTCAAAAGGTGTGATCATGCCGCAAGCCCATTGCCTGTTGTTCGCTATAGGCACAATCGATAACTATCAACTCACACAACAAGATAATTTTTATATCTGCTTACCGTTGTTTCATGCAAACGGTTTGTTTATGCAACTGCTGGCCTGCCTTGCCATCGGGTGTAAAGCGGTGGTGCGCGAAAAATTCTCAGCCTCGCGCTGGTTATCAGAAATCAGGCAATACGACATCACACACACCAACACACTCGGCGCCGTTGCCGCCTTTATCGTTGCACAACCGGCAACCAGTCACGATAAAGATCATTCACTGAAAGTCATTGGTGCAGCCCCGCTACCAGCAGATTCTGAACAGAGTTTTCGCGTTCGATTCAACATACCCTCTGTCGTACCACTCTATGGCATGACCGAAGTGAATATTCCTTTGTATGGAAAGCTCAACCACAGCGCTCCTGGTACCTGCGGGCAGGTTTACGACAAATACTTTGAAGTCGATATTCGCCACCCGGAAACCGATGAACCTGTTCAAGATGAATCCATTGGCGAGATAATGGTGAGGCCGAAGCTTGCCAATGGCTTTATGGCAGGCTATGTCGGTATGCCCGAAGCAACGCTTGATGCATGGCGCAATTTCTGGTTCCACACAGGCGATGCAGGCTATCGCCATGCGAACGGCGACTTTATCTTTGTTGATCGAATCAAAGATTGTATTCGAAAGCGAGGCGAGAACATTTCCAGTTACGAGGTAGAGCAGGCTTTTCTACCCCAGGCAGACATCGCCGAAGTCGCCGCCTATGCCGTTCCAGCCGATGGCGGTGATGGCATGGAAGACGAAGTCATGATCGCTGTGATGCTAAAAGCAAATGCTAGCAAGACCCCTTTGCAGTGGGTAGATGCTGCCCGCGAGAATTTACCCGGCTTTGCCGTACCAAGATATATTCGCATAGTGGACGAACTACCCAAAACCCTGACCGGGAAAATCAGAAAAGTGGTACTGAAAAAAGAAGGCATTACCAGCGATACTATCGACCTTATCCGATAATTTCCCCAATAAATTTCCCAGTAGCTTCCCAGTAGCTTCCCAGTCAAGCCGCAACGGATTTTCGCATTGGCACAAAGCTTGATTGTTCGCTGTTATCGATCAACGCTTTATGCTTCATATCGACTATTTAAGCGCAGGAGGAAAGCATGTTCACCTACCACTCCAAAGGATTATGGAGCAATTCCGTGTTGTGCCATTTACTCGTATCAGGTTTATTTTGGTTACCTGTTGCCATTTTAGGAGTTTGGGTCTCCTACGGAACAGGCGATCTGGAAGTAGCTGCTGGCTATTTCATATTTCTGCTTATTCTCGGACTCTATTTACTAAAGCGCGCGATGACCAAGCTTAAATTACCGCGAGTAGAAGTGAGCTCAGAACACCTTGTTCTCAATATGCCACTCTACAAAAGAACCGTTTATAATCTGAACAAAATTGAGTCGGTAAG
>CAKZUP010000188.1 GCA_937922945.1 uncultured Granulosicoccaceae bacterium | reverse complement strand
CACGGCCATAGTCATGCCGAAGATCATAGTCAATGTGCGCATTCAGAGCAGCAGGCTGATGATTAAATCCGGAAAATGCTCTCATTCCCGAAAACGCGAAGCCCGCAACATTAGCCCAGAGTAAACGAGCCAAGAGACTGCATTCGAAAACATGGTTGATGATTTTCTCATTCGAGCGTTTATCGCAGGCTGCGGTTTGGTACTGGCTGCAGGTCCTTTGGGTTGCTTTGTGGTTTGGCGCAAAATGGCCTACTTTGGCGATTCTGTTGCACATGCCGCCTTGCTCGGCGTGGCGTTATCGCTTGCGTTTAGTGTCTCGCCGTTTATTGGTGTTCTAATCGTTGCACTTGTTGTCAGTGTTGTTATCGCTCGGTTCAGCGGGCGTCTCTACGCATTAGACACGCTGTTAGGAGTCGCTGCACACTTTTCATTGGCTTTGGGGCTGGTGGCTGTGTCAAAAGTCGCTGGAGTGCGGCTGGATCTTCCGAGCTATTTGTTCGGAGACATACTGGCGGTCTCTGTGCAAGATATCCTAACAGTATGGGCTGGCGCTTTGGTTACTTTGGGTTTACTGGTGTGGCGCTGGGTTCCACTGTTAACCGGCACCTTGAACCCGGATTTGGCCATGGCCAAAGGCTACGACGAAGACCGCGAGCGGCTCATACTCATGCTGAGTTTGGCAGTTCTAATCGCTGTAGCCATTAAGTTGGTTGGGGCATTGCTGATAACAGCCACGCTTATTATTCCCGCTGCAACTGCACGTGTTTTTAGTCGCACTCCAGAGCAAATGGCTGTTGTTGCCATCTTGTTCGGTATTGCATCTGTAGCAGCAGGGTTAGCGTTATCTCTTTATGCCGATACGCCAAGCGGCCCAAGCATTGTTGTGGCTGCAGGCTTGTTTTTCATGGTGTCGAATTTATTTAAACGCGCAAGCTAGACCCAATTTGCTTTTGCCTATGCCAACTTTCGAAACAGACCCGAACGGTTTTTCCAGACTCTGGCCAACCTTGTTTTTGCAGAGGGAACTACCCAATACTACTGCTGCAAATCAGGCGCTTCAGCAACTTATATTAGAGCGGGAGGTCGGGCACCGGGAATCGAAAGCGACTGATATAACAAGCGATTATCTGTCGCAAGACTTTTTTTCGATTGATCATCCGGTTATTGGCTGGTTAAAGAGCTGTGTTAATAAGTCGGTTTCCGATTATCTTGGTGAGCAAGGTCTGGATTATCAGGTGGACTGGGCCCTGCAAGCATGGCCGAATATTAACCGACGTGGTGATTACCATAATCTGCATAATCATCCTCGCAGTTACTTAAGTGGAACGTACTACGTTGCCATGCCAACGCGAGATCAAATTGATGCGACGGCAAGACAAGACCTGAACCCCGGTTCGATCTCTTTTTTCGACCCCCGGGCTCAGGCGAATATGCTGGCTATAAAAGATGATGGACAGGTGGAGGCGGAGCATCGCGTTCTGCCTACAGAGGGAATGCTGCTGCTATGGCCGTCTTTTATACATCATCTTGTTCATCCCAATTTAAGCGATGAACTCAGGCTCTCGATATCGTTTAACGTGGTATTGCAATGGCGTGACGACTACTTGCCAAGCTAGCCTATGCTGTTGCATCTTCCACAAATTGAATTAACGCATCGGAGTCGACGTGGAAATCGTTCATGACAACCTGACCGTTTGGCGCAACCAATATTAACCATGGTGTACCGCCGGTTCTGTAGTTGATCATGCTCAACGGCATGTTTTCTGTCAGCTTTGTACCCGGATCGTGCCCCATAATGATAGGAAGCTTGTACCGAAGCTGCAATTCGCGAACCGCGTCTTTGGAGTTGTAGCTAAAGCCTTCGAAAACGGTTTGCACAGCGATGGCTTCGACTTTGGGGTTGTCTTCAAATGCAGCTACAAATTTTTGAAGTGTCGGGAACCCCATGCTGTGGCAGCCGGGACACCAGTTCTGAAAAAATTTCATGAACAACCATTTTCCCTGCTGCGCTTTTACTGAAAAGTCGGTGGGCTCTCCGTTGGCATCTATCCAATGTTCAAGCGCTATTTCCGGTGCCTGGAACGAGCGTATACCATAGCGTTCCATGGCAGGTTCGGCGTTGGCGGTTGGCTCTTCGTTTTCCGAAGCAATTGCACTTTCGTTTGCGAGGAGCAGAGTGGGCGCGACCAAACTACTCGTTAGTGCGCTGAATTGCTTAAGTGCGCGACGTCTATCTGGATTGGTTGATATTTTCATTGATGGCCCATCTTCGTTGCGAGAATAGTAAACGTGCAGACAGTGTGCCGACGTTTAGGTTCCACAAAATTAAACGAAAACTGTGAGCCTGACAGGTTTTTTTACATTGAATGAATTGCCCTATCAGGAAGCGGGTAGCTTGGTTGATAGTTATGTTCGAAACGCGCTGTTAATTGTTTTAATAGCGCTATATCGGGTTGGTTGATGCAATCAAATGAATCGATACCCGAACGCAACATGAACAGCATTTGGTCGGCACGAATATCACCTACGGCGCGTAATTCTCCTGAGTAACCCAATCGTTTTCGCAACAGTCGAGCGTGCGTGTAACCACGCCCATCGGTATACACCGGGAACTCGATACAAATGAGTTTGAGCTGCTGCTGGTAATCGCTTAAAGCGGTGGTACTGTCGGCAGGGCGCAGGCAGACGCCGGTAGGCAATGTCTCGTTATTATGTGCGCGTTCTAAAAATCGGGTTGCGCTAACGATGGTGAACGCGTGATCTTCAGGCAGCGCAGCGTCATCTGGATAAAACGTCCAGTTGTTTTCCCGTTCAATGAAGTGACCCGAATTGGGGATGCTTCCAGATTCAACTGCACTGTCCGGTACTGCGCGGTGATCGGTCTCAGAGGTGTTTTTAAGCTGCAGTAGCATAGACGGTCTCCTTGAATGGTGCTATTCCCACTCGCTCGAACGTTGCATTGAATGTTTCGTTCTCGATGCGTTCGCGAATGAACGTATTGAGTATGCTCTCAATGGCATCTGCAACTGCTACTTTAGGAATGGCTTTGCCAAGGCGTTTGCCCAGTGCTGCTTTGTTTCCAGCATGGCCACCTAGTGTTAACTGATACCACTCCTCACCAGATTTCTCTACGCCCAATATGCCAATGTCACCAACATGATGATGTCCACACGCATTCATGCAACCGGAAATTTTTATACTGATATCACCCAGCTCGTACTGAAAATCGAGGTTATCGAACCGGGCATTGATTTGATCATAAATGCTGATGGTTCCGGCGTTAGCCAGTGAGCAAAAATCAAGGCCAGGGCAGACGATCATGTCGCTGAGTTTACCGATATTCGCGGTGGCCAGCCGTTTGCCATTGAGCGCCTTCCATAAACGGAAGAGTTCGCTAACGGGCACATGAGGTAATACCAGATTTTGCTCATGGGTACTGCGAATTTCGGACAAACTAAACTCCTCTGCAAGATCAGCAACGGTGTGCATTTGTTCGGACGTTATATCGCCGGCAGGTGCAAAAGGGGATTTTAAAGAGATAAACACGATGCGTCTGTTGGTATCAAGATGCTCCCGCGTATTGCTCTTGTACCATTGATTAAACAATGGATGGCTGAAAATTTCTGCAGGTGGTTGATCGGTTGCACCGTTAAGTTTTGGCGCCAGAGGGAACTGGGCTTTCAGCGCGTTTATTGTTTCTTCCGAAAACGTGTCGTCTTCGTTTTTAGACGAAGCCCACTCGGTCTCAACTGCGGTTCGGAACGCATCTATACCCATTGCGCTCACCAATATTTTGATGCGAGCTTTATACAGGTTGTCACGACGACCCGCTTGGTTGTATACGCGCAGAATGGCATTTAAATAGGTGAGTAAGTCGGCGGATGGCAAGAAATCCCGTATAACTGAACCTATGTGAGGCGTTCTTCCCAGTCCTCCTCCAACCAGTACTTCGAAACCGGTTTCATTGTCTTTATTTTTTATCAGTCGCAGTCCTATATCATGCACTTGTACCGCAGCGCGATCGTTACGCGAACCGGTTACGGCGATTTTAAACTTACGCGGTAACCAGTTAAACTCAGGGTGCAAAGTAGACCATTGACGAATGAGTTCGCACCATGGTCGTGGGTCTTCGATTTCATCTGCTGTAGCGCCAGCCAGTGGGTCGGTTGTCGTGTTGCGAATACAATTTCCGCTTGTCTGGATTGCGTGCATCTCGACATCTGCAAGCGATTGGAGAATTTTTGGAACATCTTGCAGGTCTGGCCAGTTGTATTGAATATTTTGCCGAGTAGTAAAGTGCCCGTAGTCCTTGTCATAGGTGGAGGCGATATGCGCTAGCTGATGAAGTTGTTTTGAGGATAGTACGCCATACGGAATAGCGACGCGCAGCATGTAAGCGTGTCGTTGATAGTACAAACCATTTCTAAGTCGAAGCTGTTTGAATTCATCTTCGTCTAGCATGCCCTCATTGTATCGAGCCACCTGATCTGCAAACTCATCAACGCGTGCTTGCACGAAAGCTTTATCTTGTTCTGTGTATTGATACATAATTAGGCCGCCACGTTATCGTCTTCTGCGTATGGATCTTCTACGCCCAGTTTCTTGTGCATACTTGGGCTGGTTGTTGTGTATTGTAGATGTACTTTCTCACCCGGATTAAGGCGTTCCTTTATTGCAAACGCTGCCAGCGCTGCCTCATGAAAACCGCTAAGAATCAGCTTCTTTTTGCCCGGATACCAATTGATATCACCCACAGCATATATGGCAGGTTCACTCGATTCGAATTTTTGTGTGTCCACAATAATCTGATTTTTCTTTAAATCCAGGCCCCATTGGCTAATGGGTCCGAGTTTTGGTGATAAGCCATAGAAAACCAGAAGCTGATCCAACTCTATTCGACGCGCAACGCCATCGGAACCTGTCACATTGATATGGCGCAAAATGTTGTCGGGGCTATCGATGCCAGTAACGTTACCCACCATAAATTGCATTTGATAGTCGTCACAGAGATCATGCATTTGTTTAACCGAGGCGGGTGCTGCTTTGAATTTTTCTGAGCGATGAACAAGCACCAGACTATTGGCGTCTTTGTACAGTTCTAAAGCCCAATCGAGCGCTGAGTCGCCGCCACCGAGTACGACGATATCTTTACCGGCGTGCAGTGCCGGATTCTTGACCGAGTAAAATATGGAATCGGTTGGGTAATCAACCACACCCGGTACTTTTAAAGGCACTGGCGCGAACGAACCTACGCCACCTGCAATGACGATGGTTCGAGTCAGAAATTGTGTACCGGCGCTGGTGCGAACAAAAAAGCGATCATCTTCCTGGCGTTCTATTTCCGTGACTTGTTGTGAGTAGTGAAAGGTTGGCTTGAACGGTTCAATTTGTTCAAGTAAGCGATCGACCAATTCTTGTGCACCGATTGACGGACAGGCCGGAATGTCATAGATCGGCTTGGTAGGGTATAACTCTGCACACTGCCCGCCTGGCCCTGGCAACGATTCGATAACATGGGCATGAATATCCAGCAGACCAAGCTCGAAAACCTGAAATAGGCCGCAAGGGCCAGCTCCAATAATGATGGCGTCGGTTTCAATGTAAGTCACAACGATTCTCTCTCAACTCGGTAGAACCGATTTGAGCAGATTTCGATGCAAATGTTTAAGTCTTTTTCGTTATATGCTTATTCACATCTGACTAAAAATCTGCGCAAAAAAAAGGGCCACAATGTGACCCTTTTTGTTTACTGTCGCAAGATTGATGGCTTACTCATCGCCGCGATCCACCCAGAACGTTCTGCGCGTCAGATTCTTCATGCTGGGCTCGAACGGTTGCTCTGGCCCGGCAAGTAGGGTTGGGCCAGACTCGGTGATTAACAGCGCAGGCTCTGGTGGAATACCACCATGTGCCAATTGTTTCTCTCGATCGTTTTCATCGAGTACGCCATCGCCATTCATATCTACAGCCGGTCCGCCATTGAGAATATTCAGCGCATAGACCGAACCACCCCCAATTGCCGTAGTGCACGCACCTACAGACAGTGCAGGGCGGTAGGTTGAGAATATAACTTGATTATTCACTGTAATACTATTGCCCAGTACTTTTTCACCAGTAGCGCCCAAATCGTATTTCCAACCAAACGCATTCAGTGGCGCATCCAGATCATTGGTCACATCGACCAGATCGGCTTCAGTAATCGGTTGATACGTCGTGCCGCCGTCGGTTGATTTGCCGTAACCCGGAGGGGCTGAGAACAAGTGCGGACTCTTGATCATGTAGAAGCGATCGTCGGTGGCCAGATCCAGAGGATGTGCACGCCAACCCGAGCCGATACTGATAGACAGGAAGCGATCGCCATCATTTGAGATCATAGCGACATCCGGCTCGTAATAGAAACGGCGCTCACCAGCCAGTCCACCACCACTCAGATCGGCCATTATTCCACCTTTGAGCAAGTCGCCACCATCGTGGTATTGCTCAAGATCGAACCGCCAAACCCGACCGCCTGTATCCGATGCATAGATCTGATCGGCAAAACCGTCGAAGTCGGCATCCAGAATACGCAGGTTCGAAGGCATTGAGTATTTCATGTCTGCAAAATTTTGCGAACCACCGGTGGCCAACGCCGAATAAATCAGCGTGCCTTTTTCAGCATCAACTATATAAATCCCTCTACCTCTTGAATCGTGCGAGCGAGGTATAGTGGCGTGATTATTATTTGGATCGGTCGACCAATCCTGATTGTCATGATAACCAGCGCCGAATATCAGCACATCGCGTTCTTCACCGTTAAAGCGGATTCTCGCCGGTGTCATTTTCGACCAGGTTTGTCCAAGTTCTTCAAAACCGGTCGTGCCGGCTTCGATCACCCATGCTAATTTCGGGTTGCTCTTGTCTGAAACATCAAAGGCGTAGTATTTGTCACCACCTCGTCGCATTCCGGTGTACAGGAACGCTTTTTCGCCCGGATCGACCGTGACATTCTCGTTTGTATCGGTAGTCCATATCGACAAGGTACCATCGAGCCCGTAGGGGTGGTCATCGGTTGATTGATTGTTCCAGAAGGTATCAAAATTTGGCAAAAGCTCTTTTGGCACAAACGAAAACTCTTCGGTGCCGTATTGGTTTTCGAACGCGTGCAAATAACCTTCGTTAGTGCCAACGAAAACCAGCGTCTCTGCCGGATTTCCAGCCGTGCCTGATGCATAGTTCAAGATAACCGGTCGAGCGTGCATAGGGTCACCCATATGCTGTCGCCAATCGGTTGTATCGTTATCTTCGTCTGCATCCTGCACATCAACGCCACGTGCCCATTTCAGTAATGAGTTGCGATAGCCTATTCTATCTGCGTTAGTACCAGGCGAATTAGCGATACCCAAGTCATCGAGCGTGATGGCTGTGTTATCTTCATGCAGCTTGTGTTGCGGCTGCTTAAGAGTGACACCGCCAGTTGCAACAGGGTAGTCGCCAACATAGGTGAATATGTTACGCGGGCTGCTGTCGAATTCCAGTTTCATCGCGGCACCGCCTTTAGCGACTTGATTGCCATCGACGCCGGTAATATTAGGATTTTCCAACCAATGACTTTCACTGGTGTCTTTAAAAAATCCACTGGCTGTATCAACTGCTGGAAGCTTTTGAGCATCAATGATAGTCACCTTGCCATCGACTTCTTTCACTTCGTACTTCTTAAGATTACCAACCCAGGTAGGGCGTTTGTCTGGCTTGAACAGTGCGAAATAAATATCACTTCGATGGGTTAAACGATTAAACTGATTAACCGTCGCGCCCGGTGCGACAAAGCTTGTGTCAACAGAGAGCACGTCGCCCAATATCGATTGAAATACATCAACCAGCTGTGAAGACGAAGACGCTTGGAAATACGACCCGCCGCCTGCGCTCGCAATGTCTTTGAGAAAATTACTCGAAAAATTAAATCCGATTGTGTAGGTAGAGATGTTTTGTTTACCGTTAAATTGGTTTGAATGATCGGTATCATTTAACCAGGTGGCTAACTCTTCACCGCAATGTTCAGCGGACCTGTTGTTACCGCACGAGTCGCCGGAACCCATGCCAATCATGGATTTGACCTTTTGCGAGGCACTGTTAGACGTTGCAGCACCATCTGATAGGAATACGATATGGTTGGTCTGACAGCTTGATTTGAACGGCGCTATGTACTGTGGGTTGTTTTCCACGCGCTCAAGGTAGCAATTCCAGCTATCCAAGTCATCGTCGGTACAGCTCGAGTTTCTAACCACCGTACCGCCAGTGTAACTATCCGGCACAGATACACGGTGATAGCGATGTCCCCATTTTCCTCTTTTCCTACCGTAGTCTACGCCTTCACCACGGTAATACCTGGCTGCCTCATAGTACGCATCGACAATCGGTGTGCCCCCGGTTGCCGTTAGTCCATTAACAACTTCCTTGAGTTTGTCTCGCGCAGTAATAATGGTTGGCTCCTGGCCGTCATTTACCGCTTTGAAGGTAACGCGAAGCTTAGGCGCATTAGCCGGTTCACCATCGAAACTCTCGAGTTCTCTGTATTTTTTTCCATTCACTTTTGAGATGATAAACACCATGGCATTGCCAGCCTGCCAGCCGTTGCGATCAACCAGTTCCTGAACGATAGGTTCGAGTCCATCAGCGGTGATCTTGGAATTCTGGCCAGGCTGTGCGACGTTGTTCCATATCACCGACGATGTTTTAGGGCGATTGGTTATGTTGCGCCATTTATTCTCGAACGTCGGTGGGTTGTCTGCACTTTGGCCAGCAATGGAAAGCGAAAGGTTGCCGGTTCGCTGTCTGTCAACTTCAAACTCAATACTGGCATTGGTTATCTCAGCACCCTTTGGAATTTCGATATCGGTAAATCGTAGTCCGACAGTTTGCTCGATGCCACGATCGTAAGGCAGCTCCAGGTCGGAGCTGTTGGTGTATGTATTCCCATACACGGTGCGTTGCTCAGCGTCGTCGGTACTGGCTGATATGGCTGCCACCACGGTTTGATTAACGCAACCTTCACCTAATGCCAAGTTAGACGCATCGTAGGTATACTTCAGCTTTGGTGAGGCACTAGCCGATTGATTGTAAGATCTGGCATCACGAGTACCGGTTCCAGTAACAAAGAACGTCGCGGAATTCCCACCACACCAATCATCAAGATCAACAATTTCTTGCAGTACAGAGGACATATCAGCGCTTTGATAGGTTAACCCCTGACGCCAATCGTCTACATTGTCCCACGCAACCGATGCGGTTCTGGCTAGCGCAGAAATGGCTCCGTTGCTGCCGGAAAAGGCAGGGGAGTCATGATGTAGATGTCCTTCTATCAGGAAATCAGCATTTCCGTTGCTGTCTCGATGTGCGGTGTATTCAATTCTTGCCGACGTGATTGTTGCACCTTTGGGTATATTCAGCTCTTCAAAGCGTGTGCCGACCAGTTTGGGGTTTCCGTTTTCTACTCCCATTGTGAGTATGTTGCCGTTTAATGAAACCGCGCCAGAAGACAGAACCTCTTCAACGTCGTTTTCGCCGCGGTTGGTCTGAGGGGCTGCACTTTGTTCTCCGCAGTTGCCCTGTTCGCAAATTTCTTTATCAATAGGGGTTATAGGAAACAGAACCGCACCACCGCCCTCGGTACCATTGAAGCGCATAACACCGACGTTAACGTTGGTGGTGTTATCCAGGATGGTATCAAGTGCATCCTTCATGCGTTCGAGACGCGTGGTTGATCCGCCGTCACTGGCGTTCATTGAGCCCGACGTGTCAAGCACGAACAACACGTTCGGAAAGATATCCAGATTGGGGTCAACTTGACCAAAGAACACTTCGGTGTCATCTGCCATTGCGGCAGACAAGCACAATGTGCTTGCGCAAGCTGCACTGACAAGACCGGAGAGTCTCGTGCCGTGTTTAATCTTTCTAGCCATAGGTCTACTTTCCCTTTAGCAAGGTTGCAAGTAATTAATTGAGCGACTATTCATTCTGTGTTTCATCCACGCTGTCGCTAGCGTGCTGGCGCTATCCGATACGCACCCTGAAGTAGCGATTTATTCGAGCGAATTGCGTCGACTTCAGCATTGGCATCTATGTAAAACAGATAGGCCACAAAGTTACTGCTGCCACTTCCTGTAGAAAATCCATAGGCCGGTCCATCACCTACATACTGCACAGAGGCCTCACTGTCCATATCGATATCTTGTAATAGATCGTACTCGATAGTAATTTTGGCTAGTGGATCAATGATGCCCTGATTGACTTCTTTCACGTCTGCGATGTTAATGGCGCGAGTCAGGTTTGCACTGCTATTAATCGCCATTTCGTTGGTGGATTCAGCCCCTTGAAACGTGGCAGACGTTTGAATCGAGTTACTGGCCATGCGTTTTTCCAGAGTTGACCCGCGCATACTTGAAACACCCATAATGGAAAGCATGAAAATTAGTATTAGTGCAACCAGCAATGCACCACCTTGTTGCTTATTCATTGATGACGAACTTATTGCGCTCATTTTTTGTTTTATATCCATGATCATGTCAGTCTTCGCTCTACCTTCACTGCCGCACTACCAGTGAGTGATATCAGAATTCGATTCGCTCGTCCCGACGATTTCGGACCTTCACGGTAGTGTTAAAAACTAATCTATAACGTCCATCCTCTGCGTGACCAAATCCTGTATCTTTATCATTGGAAGGCGCTATGGGTTGTCCAGCGATAATGTAGGTGTTGTCATCATCCTGTTCTGCTATGTGGTCCCACGAAGTCATAATCAAGCCAACCTGAATGCTCTCGACCTCTGACGGATTAAAGAATGGACTATCGGCGGTAACGTATCTGAGTGTGTTGCTGTTTCTAAGACCATACGATACGCGCATGTTCTCAACGCCTTGGACAATCTCTACAGGTGGGTTTGTCGGATCATTGTAAGGAAATGTCTGCATGTACAAGGCGCGTATTGAATCACCGGCATCGTTAACCAATCCTGTGTCTCCAACATAGTAGACCTTCGATAGGAAACGCATAACTCGCGTGTGGAAGATATTACGAGGTACGCCGTATCGGATGCTCAGATTTCCGTTGATGTTTTCCGGTGGATCGTGCGAGATCTGCTGACCCAGTTTGAAAAACGGTGCATCGGTAACAGTGATTAAATCCACAGCACTGCAACTTCCGATTAAAGCAAGATCACCTTCCTTAAAGCCGAGGTTTTGTACTGTCCTTATCGGGCCAGCCAGGTCAGGCACGCCACCGGTGTTAACGGGACCATCAAGCGGTGTGTCGTTCGACGAGCCGTATTGTACGGATAGCACATGTGTTCCGGGAATAGCGGGATTGTCCACGGGTGGTTGCAATCCGCCTGGTATTGGGGGAAACCACTCTCCATCGGCTCGGACAACAGCGCCGGTGGCAGCTGACAAGTTTGCGTTATAGTTCGGCAGTCCATCAGATGTTATTCCATCGATGGGAATAGGGGCATTGGCCGATACTACATTGAGCCTGCCTCGACGTGAATCCAGACAGCCTTGGTAGCCTGCCATACGAATATCTTTCGATAAGGCGTTTAGTGCAAAGCGAGCGTTTTCCTGAATATTTGCCATCGCAGTGTTTAATTCTGCGCTGCGTTTGTTACCCGAAAACACCGCTATCATGCCAGCGAGTAAAATCAGGCCGAGAGTCATTGCAATTAGCAATTCAACTAACGAAACACCCAACTGGTGATGATTTTTATGTTGTGCTCGGGACAATGGCATCAGTTTATGAGTCCGAATTTTCCAGTGCAAAGTTGACAGTCATGGATTGCTCAGTCTGTTCACCGTTAATGATCTCTGCCCAGACCAATCGAACGGTGTAGATATCTTCGTTCAGCGGTACAACGGTTGCGTGAGCCGTTACGGTGTCGGAGCTTGGTAATGCAGGCACAAAGTTCGCTGCGCCAGCGCGTGAATGAAAGTAGCCACCCCAGTCGTACACATCCTGTAGTGCAATTGATTTTGAATCGCACGCATCCTGCGAACACCCCGGATTAGTTGCAGCTGCTGATGTCGCTATCCCATCATAGTGACCCGCAATCACCCCGAGAGAGTTTGTGCGCATACGGTTAATCATATCGCTGGCCAGAAAATAGGCTTGCGATTGGTAATAAGCACTTTGACTGAAGCGCATGCCTTCAACCTGCATGCGCGCTGCGGCGAGAAAGCCCACAGACAACAGCAAGACAGTGATCAGTACTTCAATCAGTCCTACGCCTCGTTGTTGGCGATTCTGATCAAACTTTTTAAGCTTCAGATTCATATAACGCATGCTTCGCGATTGAAAATATCACGCGGGAATTTAGAGCCACTGGCTCGACCTGGCCTTACATCGCCGGTAGGAGCTATATTAAGAACTCGAGACAATTTGACTTCATCGTCATTGCACATAAGGAAACTGCCACTGGCCCAGTCTGCAGTACCATCGTTGTCGTAGCGAATGTAGGTTCGCGATGAGGCTGTCGCTGCTGAGCCGTCAATAGAGCCAATAGCGACTATGTCGTTTTTCGAACTTTGCTTGTCATGTACATAAATAAGTTCATCTTCCGGGTCGATAGACGCTGCTGCCTCGCCGGAGGCGAATTTCTCGTCCACGAAAACCAGCAAACCGTGCTTCCAGTCCAAGGTGCTGGACCCGCATTGCTTTGCTTCAGGGTGCTGTCGCGGGCAAACTGTGACATTGCTGTTCGACTTGACAGCTTCACTGCGCGCTAAATACAGCGCTTGGGTGAATTTCGAATAGTCAGCACTCACTTGGCTGTTTCTGACGGCACCCGAAAAACTGGGGATCCCGACGCCAAGCAAGATTGAAGCTACTGCTAATGCGATAAGCAGCTCCACAAGCGTGAAGCCAGTTTGGTTTTTTGTGTCCATGCGGGTCTTATCGACCTGCGCTCGGGCAACTGAAGTAACGTATTGATAGATTGGGAGTTGTAACTGTGTATTCTGCGGTTACTGTGACTGGATCACATTTTCGCGTCAGTGCGCGTCGATGTTGGTGCACCCCAAGCGATGGCCAACATCGACCGCTACTTTATTTTGCGGATCTTACTTCCAACATTGATTGGTATCCTGACCTGCCGTACCAGGCGTGCTGGTTTGGTTTCCTAGATGATCGATAGACATGCTGGCGCATTCCGTGTCATTGGTTTGAGCGCCTTGCGGTGTAGCTACTATGGTAAAAGACGATGCCGTTGGTGCTGGGTCGAGTGCAATATTGTAGTGCTTTTCTGGCGACAAAGTCTGTTGGCCGGAGAGCGTGCAACCGGCATAGGTAAATTTAGTGGACTTACACCGTTCCATAGCTTGTACGGCCTCCAACAAACCAAACGTGCCATCCGCGCGTTTTGTTTTAATAACGTAACTGGTGTAAGAGGGGTAGGCCACTGCCGCAAGAATACCAACGATGGCGATAACAATAAGTAGCTCTATGAGTGAAAATCCAGACGCTGAATTTTTGGCAAGAGCGTTATGTTTAGCTTTGAAGTCGAACGTACTTGTCATTGTGTTTAACCTGATTCTAACGTCGATTTGGCTTGTAACTGTTGAAACCAACAAGCCCATGTGTAGAACTGTTAACGGCAATAAACGCCTCAGCTAACGCTTCGGAGGCGTTATGCATCGCTAAAACCCCCGATTCTGAGATATAACTCACGTTTTTTTGAAATACTTGTCAACCGCGAATTTTTCGATTCGCCGGCAAGACTACAAATTCTCCTCAATGTGTTCCTGCCAGAATGTACGACTTTTCAAATTGCCTATGGAGACTTCATCAAGTTTCGCTCGACCTACAAACACGGTGGCTTTTCCAGTCTCAGGAAACAGAACCGTTGCTGCTGGTGGAATGCCAGCTGCACGTAGATACCGCCTTCGGTCGTTCGCTTCAAAAGCAGGCTCTTCACCATTGTTTTCCTGAGTAATATCGGTATCGGTAACTTCAAGATTCCGCAGAGGGTTGCCCGTGCCTAAATCCAGAAAGTACACCGCACCTGACCCAATTGCAGCAGCACAGGTGCCTGAATCCATGCTTGGTACGTAGGTAGTAAAAATTAAACTGTTGTCCACGGTTATGCTGCTACTGAGTACTTTTTCGCCCGAATTCAATGGCAGGAACCAACCCCGTTCAGCTTTGTTTGTTTCGCGAACCACACTCTCTTCGGATAAATCAATCATACCGGTGGTATTTTCTGTAACTTCGGGATAGCGAACATCACCGTCTTCAGTTATCGGTACGCCGTAGACTTGTGTCATGCGGAAGCTGTAGAAGCGGTCTTCAACTACTGAGTCAAGAGGATGTGCGCGCCAACCAGAACCTATCGATATAGACAGCTGTTGCTCGTTGTCTACTTTCAGTATGGCGACATCTGGTGGGTAATAAAAGCGTCGCGCTGATTCAGGTGTATCACCGGCTAAACGCGCGATGCGACCGCCTTGCATGCGGCTGCCGACTAATAAGTTTACGTTCTCGTCTTGATCATTGTTATAGTCGAATCGCCATACCTGCCCACCCATGTCACCGAAGTAGAACTGGTCTGCCAAACCGTCGAAATCGATATCAACTACCCGTATCTCGCTTGGGACGCTGTAATCCATGCCTGTTATTAAATCAGGGTCTGCGTTCCATATGTTTTCACCAGTAATGGCGTCGATAATAAAAAAACCACGACCAACGGTATCAATTTCACGCGTTTGTCTGGTATCGGTCAGGCTGGTTGAGTCTTTTTTACCAGCTTTGCTTTTTGAAGGTTTGTCATCGCCGCCAGTATCTTCGACTTCATCTCTTGGGTCTTGATTGGAACTGTAACCCGCACCGAAAACAAGCACATCCCTGACAATATTATTGTCATAAATTTTAGCTTTAACCGGTTTTGACCATGTATGACCAAGCTCAACGAAATCACCTTTAGCAAGAGTAGGGCCCTCCAGGCTGCCGATAGTGTTCGTACCGCCTGCGATGCTCCACATGTATTTTGGAATATCAGGGTCGGTGATATCGATAGCGTAGTATTGTCTGCCTCCGCGACGCATACCGATATACAAATACGCTTTATCGGTTGCAGGGTTGATGATGCCATCGTTGTTCGCATCCTGAACCCACAGCGTCATTCCGCCATCGAGTCCATAAGGGCGATTACTGGTTGGCTGATTTTCAAAGTTACGTCTTAAGTTACCCAATAGCTCTTTTGGAATGAACGCAAAATTCTCGCGACCTGTTGCGTGGTCAATTGCGTGCAGAAAGCCTTCATTGGTAGCAATATGGACCACACTTCTGCCACCCATGTAGTTGACTAAAACAGGCTGTGAATGTAATGGATCGCCCATTTGTGCGCGGCCTTCTTCTGTATCGCCATCGCCATCAATATCGAATACATCTTTTCCGTGGGCCCAGTTTAACAATTTGGTCACATAGTCATTATCGTTTTCAAGTGTCGCAGTCAGCTTTAACCAGGCTCTATCGATATACGTATTCTCGGGTAGCAGATCGTTCGCGTAGCCATTGGTCAAGTTGGTATCCTGGCCTGTGTAGGTATATACATTCCTGGCTAGGTGTGAAATACCATCGGCGCCTATTTTCTCAGCCGCCCCACCCAATAACACGCTGTCGCCATCAATTACGTCAGACCAATAACTTTTAGCCGTCGAGTGGAAGCGGCCAGTATTATCATCCACAGCCAACGCACCATTTACATCCAGGATGTCAGCGTTCTCATCTGCGTTACCACCAAGTCTATAGCGTTTCAGGTTACCTGCCCAACGAGCGGTTGAATCCGGTTTGAATAAAGAGAAATAGATATCATCTCGATTTTTAAGTCGATTCGACTGACTGATGGTCACACTAGGTGCAACGAATGAGGTATCGGTTTTGCTGACATTATTAAAAATATTCTGAAACGCATTGAGCAATTCAGATGCAGAGGATGCTGCATAAAACTCTCCACCGCCAGCGCTTGCGATATCCTTCAGGAATTGCGGGTCGGTTAAGTTAAAACCGATGGTATGAGTGCTGATGTTTTGCGTGCCCGGCATGGCCGGATCGACATCGGTATTCTTCAGCCAGCTAGCCAACTCAACGCCACACGCTTCGCTTCCATATCCTGCACAAGTTGCGTCACCGGTTAGCGCGCGTACCTTGTCTGTGGCTGAATTTGAAGTTGGTACACCATCTGATAGAAGAACAATGTGATGCTGCTGGCATTCACTTTCAATTGGTGAAGCATACGTTGGGGTCCTGCCGTCTTTGGACAGAATTCTCTCGTAGCGGCAGTTACTTGAATTGGGGTCTGTTTCCGAGCAGCCTGGAGGATAATAAACTTCACCATCGTAGTAGGACAATGGGTGGCTTACTCGGTGAAAACGATCTCCGTAGGACTGAATCCCGCGTTTTAAGCCATAATCTACTGAACGGCCAGTAAAATATTTAGTGGCTTCATAATAGGCACCAACGATGGGTGTTCCGCCTTGAGCAACCATGCTATCGACTATCGAGGTTAGATTGTCGCGGAACAACGTTCCCGGCGACTCTCTCTCCGATTGATAGTAGACAATTAATTGAGGCGCGCGCGCTTCATCGGAGTCGTAGGAATAGAATGATTGAGCGTTGTTGCCAAGTGCTTCTGCGGTAATAACGACCGGTCTGCCCGGCACCCAGTTGTCGTCGGAAACCCTCTGCTGTATCAGACTGGAAACGTCGAGATTGATCGATGTGTTGACATCCCCCACCGTGACTGTATCAATGACGGTATCAGCATAATAATTTCTTCCAGGCGCAGAAATTTTTTGATCTGTATTGTTGAAGTCTGGCAAATTTATGGATTGAGCAATGGCTAGCTTATAATTTTGCGCTGCTGTCACGGCTTTTTCATACGTTAACGCAATGGATGCATTCACGATGACTGCATTTTTTGGTACACCAAGTCCGGGAAACTTAAGGCCGATGAGTTGCTTACTATTTGAGCCTGGATTAATGGAGTCCAGTGACGCCGAGTCGAGTGTTACCGTACCGCTGTTAAGATCTTCCGTCGCATCATTAACACCACTACTGATGCTGGACAGGAAGTTGGCGTTAGAACAATATGCGCCGGTTGGTACCGTATCGGGTGCGTAGGTAATTTCCAATGTTGGAGCTGAAATCGGGTTATCGTCAGCAGAGACAGCAAAACGGCTATCGGTACCTGTGAGCTTACGCAAAAGCATCGTTACAGGATTTCCACCACACCATTCAGGTTGGTTCACAATTTCCTGAATCACGTCTTTAAAATCGACACTGTTGTAGCTTTGGTCTGGAATGTCCCATGGTTCTACGGCCCAGGAAATTTTTTCATCGGTGCGTACTCTGCTACCGATATCGTTGTCTGTATTACTGAGCGGTTCAGAAGATGGAGAAAGCTCGGCAGCTATTTCAATTGTATTTTCTCCCAATGATGCATTGGCTGCAGTAAAGATCATTCGTGCACTTTTAATGGTGGCGCTTGGAGGCACATGAATATCGGGGAATCGTATAGCCGTTGTTTGTGTATTCGCCAAGCCTGTGCCTACGTCCTGATTTTTTTTCCATGTGATGCTCAACGAGGGCTTATTAACACCCGTTGCTGTGTCAATAAGTGCCGAATTTTCTGGAACGTTGTTGTACGTGGCTGGCGCTGACAACATAAGCGAAATACTTTCACCCTCAGTCCAGGTGGGTTGATTGATAACTTCTTCCAGCACTGCAACTAGGTTGGGTGATGTTATCGGTTCGCCTTCTTCAATGGTGATGTCTTCCCATGGTTCGAATTGGCTGGTAAAAGATCGGGTTCTTAACGGGTCTGTACCGTAAGGCAAAGGCGTGCCGGTGTTTTCAGCGCTGATGTTAAAAATCAGCTCGTTTTCATCCAAGGTTAACTCAGGCCCATCCTCTGTAGAAAGGCCTGATAAGCCTGGAAGTCCGTCATCAGGCTCGGTTGTTGGTACGGTTGAGGTGTCGACAGTCCATTCGTCTATAGTTGCTTCTGTCGTTTCATCCTCAGTGCCGTGCAGCACCAGCGAAACGCTTTGAATCTCAGCATCATTGGGTATGTTGATATTGTCAAATCTGAACGCCAACTTTCTGGGGTAGTGAGTAGACTGAGCAAAAAGCGCTCTGGCAGTCGGGTTGGATAAGTGCCTTGAAACAATATCGGTATTTTGCTCGGTAATTTCGTCGAGATGCGCATCAGCATCGACCACGGTAGTCTGGATATCAGATTCGATTGCTGTTGTGTAGGTATAGTTAAGCACAGGCCGTAATGACTCTGCTGCGTCAATGCCGTGAAACTCTCGAATGTCGGCCGGTGATGGAACATATTCATCAACCGGGTCGAGGATAAACGACAGTGCGTTACCTTGTTGCCAGGTTGG
>CAKZUP010000187.1 GCA_937922945.1 uncultured Granulosicoccaceae bacterium | reverse complement strand
CGATTTGAAGAAGAGTGAGGCATACAAGCCAGTTAAATCGTTACGTAACAACGAATTATAACAACTGACTTGGCCTGTAACCGAAAACTTAACGGTGGTTTGCGAACTGGACACATATGCCAGATTTCTGGCACATCGCGTCATAGCGGCTCGATCGTCCAGCGGAACAGTTTATGAACGGAGGAAATACGCCCAAGCCATTGTTACCAATAGAAATATTCTCTATCGGCAACTTATGAACACAAGGCCAAAGGCGCTAAATACAACATGGCACTCAAATTAGCATCAAGAAACTCCGGACTCATCGGTCTCGATATTACGGCCACGTCGGTCAAGCTTTTGGAGCTTAAACCGACGAAAAAGGGCTACAAGGCGATGAGCTACACAGTAGAGCCTCTGCCCGCAAACGCCGTTTCAGAGAAAAATCTGCAAGATGTCGAAGCGGTTGGCGAAGCCATCCGACGTGCTGTCAAGCGCTCGGGTACTCGCACCAAGAACGCTGCGGTGGCTGTGCCAAGTGCGATGGTTATCACCAAAATAATTCAAATGCCTGATGATCTGAAGCCGCATGAAATGGATGCACAAATTCAGCTTGAGGCCGATCAATACATCCCCTATGCACTTGAAGAGGTGAACCTCGACTTTCACATTATCGGTCCTTCGGAAAATGCGGATGGCATGGTTGATGTGCTACTGGCCGCCTCCCGATCAGAGAATGTGCTCGACCGAACGGCCGCAGCAGAGATCGGCGGACTCAACGTCAAAATCGTTGATGTTGAACCTTACACAATGGAAGGTGCGTTCCAACTGATTAAACACCAGATACCGAATGAAGGCATGGAACAAACCGTGGCTATTCTCGATGTCGGTGCAAGCATGACCAGCCTGTGCGTATTACGCGATCAAAAACTGGTTTACACACGCGAACAACCTTTTGGCGGCAAGCAGCTGACAGAAGAAATTATGCGTCGCTACGGTTTGTCTTATGAAGATGCCGGTCGTGTAAAGCGAGTCGGTGGCTTACCCGATAACTACGAACCAGAAGTGCTCGGCCCTTTCCGTGACTTGATGGTCCAGCAAGCGAATCGCTTTTTACAGTTCTTCTTTTCAGCAGATAAAAATGACTACGTTGATCAGATTGTTCTGGCAGGTGGCTCTACCGGTATTCCCGGTGTTGCAGAACTTATCGAAGAACGCATTGGTACTCCCACAATCATCGCTGACCCATTTGGCGAAATGAGCATCGGCTCTGATATTCCAGCACAACGACTTCGCGATGATGGTCCAGCCATGATGATCGCAGCCGGCTTAGCAATGCGAGGAGCAAACTAATGACCAAGATTAATCTACTGCCGTGGCGCGAAACGCACCGGCGAGAGAAAAACAATGAGTTCTATGTTGTTCTCGGTTTGTGCGCAGCCTTGGCCGCTGGCGCTGGCTGGGGCGGATTGCAATTCGCTAAAGATAAAGTGCAGTTTCAGGAAAAGCGTAATGCGCGCTTAACCACTGAAATCGACCTGCTCCAGGAAGAGCTTGCCGCTATACGCGAACTGGAAGATACGAAAAACAATCTGCTTGCTCGCATGGAAATCATTCAACAACTGCAGGGCCAGCGTCCGCAGATTGTTCATACCTTTCATGAAGTCGCGTCTCGTTTACCCGATGGCGTGTTTCTCACATCAATGAAACAGGTAGGTAACAAACAACTGGTTATTGAAGGCCGCGCCGAATCCAACGCACGAGTATCTGCTCTTATGCGTCGCATGGACCGCAGCGATTATTTCGATAACCCGAAGCTTGATGTCATTCAGGCAGACAAAGTCGATGGCATCAGTACCTTCAAACTGAGCGTCATTCAGTTAACACCTAAAGCGGACGGAGAATTGGAGACAGACAATGGCATCTAATGTTTTTTCCGATATGAAGTCCATCGATGGTGAGGATTTCAAACGACTTGGTACGGCACCAATACTGTTGCGAATCTTACTGATTCTGCTCGCAGTCGGCGCGGTACTGTTCGCCTCTTACTGGTTTCTTATCAAACCCAAGTTCGCTGAACTTGAGGTGGTTAGAGCCAAAGAAGCCGAGCTTCGAGATAAATTCGATTCGGAGCAGGCTAAAGCTGCCAACCGTTCAGCTTATGTAGAACAACTTGAAGAAATGAAGAAGACCTTCAACGTTATGCTTCGACAATTGCCGAACAAAACAGATATTGAAAGCCTACTGGTTGACTTATCTCAAACCAGTGTTGCTAGCGGGCTTGACGTTAAGTATTTCAAACCTGAAACAGAAATACCAAAAGAATTCTACGCAGAGTATCCGATAAAAATCAGCGTAACCGGACAGTACCACGAGTTCGGGCAATTCATCAGTGGGCTTGCAGCACTGCCCCGAATTGTCACGCTAAGTAATATTGATATCGCAGAAGCTCGCGAAAACGCAAACCAGCAGGGGCAGAACAGTACCTCGGCAGGTAGAAAATTAAAAATGGACTTGGTGGCCACCACCTACCGTTATATTGAGGAGGAATAGACACAATGCAGCGGTTAAATCCCATCGTGCTACTGAGTGTAGCGAGCTTGCTAAGTGCTTGCGGGGGCGACATGTCAGATCTTGAACGATTTATAGACGAGACAAAAACCCGGCACATCGGCAAGGTCGATCCATTACCAGAATTCCCTCCATACCAGACGTTTGAGTATGCAGCGACAGAACTTCGCGACCCGTTTCGAGCGCAAACAGACATCGGTTCTTCACCGATTGCTGAAGTGGAATATAACGGTCCGCGTCCTGAAGCAACTCGACGCAAAGAAGTATTGGAATCATTTCCAATCGATTCTTTAAAAATGGTCGGCTTATTGCAGCAGAAATCGCAAACATGGGGTTTGGTTCGAGACCCTGATGGAACTATTCATCGGGTACAACCAGGCAACTATGCGGGCACCAACCACGGAAAGATTGTCAGTGTTAAAGAAACCAAGATTGATATCGTCGAGCTTGTTCCGGACGGGCTCAGTGGGTGGGTTAATCGTGAGGCGCAACTTGCGATGTCCGATGACTAGTATTAAACGGAGACTACGGGTGAAAAAGCCACAACGCAACAATGCTATCAGCATTGGTCATACACAATTCATCAGCAAAGCCTTACGCGCTGTTGGAATTGCACTGTTGGCCTCTGCAGCGATTGCAGCACAGCATGCCCACGCCGCAGGAAATGCGCTGTTGGACATTAGCCATGTGACTCTTGCAGGGAACAAACAACAGCTCGCGTTAACATTAAGCGGACCTGCTGGAGACCCGAAGGCGTTCACTATCGATAACCCTGCGCGAATCGCGTTGGATTTGCCAGACACTGAAAACCGTCTGGAAGATCGCAACCTGCGAGTTAGCGCTGGGTTACTGCAAAACGTCACAACCGTTGAAGCCGGTGGCAGAACACGAGTGGTGATCAACCTTGCGTCAATGACCCCCTACTCTACAGCGGTTCGCGGCAATCAACTCTTCATTACCTTAGACTCTGAATCAGATGCGTCTAACGTGAACTCAAACCAATCTATATTGGCAGCGGTGCAGGAAGAAGAAATCAAAGCAACGTTTGATGATCGCGGTCATTCGATAAACTCTATCGATTTTCGCCGGGGTCCACTCGGTGAAGGTCGTATCATGTTTGACTTGTCAAGCGCTGGTGTCATTACCGACATGCGTGAAGAAGGTGGACGAGTCGTTATCGAATTCCCTGACACACAGCTTGCAGCGAACTTGCAAAAACGACTGGATGTGATGGACTTCGGAACGCCGATTCAGTACATCGATGCTATTTCGAACAAACGTGGTACGCGAGTTATTGTGCAACCCGCTACACAGGAATTTGAACAACTGGCCTATCAATCAGACAACATGTTCACGGTTGAGCTCAAGCCAATGAGTAAAGAAGACATCGAAGAGAACCGCAAAGCCAAATTTGGTTATGTTGGTGAAAAGCTGTCTTTAAACTTCCAGGATATCGAAGTCCGATCAGTGCTTCAGCTGCTGGCTGACTTCACCGATCTGAATATTGTTGTTAGTGACTCGGTTCAGGGTAAATTGACACTGCGCTTGAAAAACACCCCTTGGGATCAGGCACTGGACATTATCCTTCAATCAAAAGCTCTGGGTAAGCGTCAAGCTGGCAACGTCATCATGATTGCCCCGGCAGAGGAAATTGCCACTCGCGAACGAATCGAGCTTGAAGGTCTGAAACAGAAAACCGAACTGGCACCGATACGGACAGAGTTTTTCCAGGCTAACTATGCCAAGGCGTCTGAACTAGCAGCCTTGTTGCAATCACAATCGGGCGGCCTACTCTCCGATAGAGGCACTGTAACGGTTGATGATCGAACCAATACCTTGCTTATTAGCGACACAGCAGATCAACTGGCCGATATCCGGGCGCTGGTCCATCGTTTAGATGTACCGATTCGTCAGGTACTTATCGAATCGCGCATCGTTATCGCATCAGATGACTTCAACAAAGACATTGGTGTTCGTTGGGGACTTAACAGAAATACAGCCGGCACTATCGGCGGCGGCAGTGGCGATGGCTTTGCTCTATCGGGTAACGCTAATGGCATTGAAGATTTGCTGACTGACAATGGTCTGACCTCAAACCGGTTCAACGTTAACCTACCAGGTAACAACGCGTTTGGTTCACTGGCAGTTGCATTAGCGAAGCTCCCACTGGGTACTCTCCTGGAACTGGAACTCTCTGCGATGCAAGCTGAGGGCACAGGTGAAGTTATCTCCAGCCCACGTGTTATCACAGCGAATCAGCATGAAGCACATATTGAACAGGGTGTGGAAATTCCCTACCTGGAAGCATCGGCTAGTGGCGCAACATCAGTATCGTTCCGTAAAGCGGTGCTGGGTTTGACAGTAACACCGCAAATTACACCAGACGATCGTATCGTTATGGATTTAAAGATCAACAAAGACACTGTTGGCCAGATCTTCAGCTCTGGTAACGTAAACGTACCGAGTATCGATACTCGCGAAGTGAACACACAGGTATTGGTTGATAATGGAGAAACGGTTGTGCTCGGTGGCGTGTATGAACAGAACCTGCTCGACAAAGTGGATATGGTGCCCTTTTTCGGTAGCCTGCCATTAATCGGCCGCTTCTTTCAACACACAACTCATCAAGACGACAAAACCGAATTGCTGGTTTTCGTAACACCGAAAATCATCAAAGAGAACGTTTCACTGAGTTACTAAAGAACTGCTTGGCCTACCAGGTGGTAGCATGGAGGCCTCCTGTCGCAAGACAGGGGGCCTTTTTTTGTGCATCAGCACAGTAAAGTCGGCCGAGCTTCGGTATAGTTCACTAAACCTCTCAAAAGAAAAACTGCATGGCCAGCATATTCCTGATCGGCCCAATGGGAGCAGGCAAAACCAGCGTTGGCCGTGCCCTGGCAAATAAACTTAACTACACGTTTTACGATAGCGACCGTGAAATAGAGGCGCGTTGCGGCGTCGACATCCCCACTATTTTCGACTACGAAGGCGAACCCGGTTTTCGCGATCGTGAATCAGCCATGATCGATGAGCTCACCGCCCTGCCCAATATTGTTTTAGCAACAGGTGGTGGTGCCGTGTTGCGCGACGCGAATCGCCACTGTTTGAGAGAACGCGGTTACGTGGTGTTATTGTCGGTTGAACTTAAAGAACAATTCAGACGTATTGGTTGCGACACCAGACGCCCCCTGCTCCACACCGAAGACCCGCAAGCAAAACTCAAAGCGCTAATGGAAGAACGCGCACCTATCTATAAAGCGCTTGCGCATGCTGAAATCGCAACCGACTCACGTCGTATGCACCATGTGGTAACACGTATAATACGTCACTTGAAATCGACCGATGAAGTTAGCCTTTAACACCACTAGCCGGACAAGTTAACGGGCACTGAATTTAACCGGCGCTGAGTTTAACCGGCACTGAGTTTAACCGGCCTGAGCAAGTCATGGCACTGATTAGGTCATGGCATTGAACAACTCATAGAAAAAGGCATTTTAAGCTTCAGACTTATCCAAGAACACAAAAGACAAATACATGAGCACACAAACAGTCGATATCGATTTTGGAGAACGCAGCTATCCAATTATGATTGGTGAAAACCTGCTTACCGACGCCGGGTTGTTGAACAAGTATGTACGAGGCAAGGTAATGGTTGTCACCAACGACACTATCGCCCCACTCTACTTACAACAGGTACTGGACGCATTGGGCAACACCCCGACATCGAGCGTTGTCCTGCCAGATGGAGAAGAGTACAAAAATCTGGATACCCTCAACAAGGTCTACGATGGACTACTGAGCGATGGATTCGACAGAGGTTGTACCGTTATCGCATTGGGTGGTGGCGTCATTGGTGATATGGCAGGCTTTGCTGCAGCCAGTTATCAACGTGGCGTAAACCTGATACAAATTCCCACTACCCTGCTTTCACAGGTGGATAGCTCAGTAGGTGGAAAAACCGCTGTGAATCATCCGCTTGGTAAAAACATGATCGGTGCATTCCACCAACCGCTTGCGGTTCTGGCCGACATGACGGTCCTCAGCACTTTGCCAGAGCGGGAATTCAAGGCAGGCTTGGCTGAAGTCATCAAATACGGTTTTATTATCGATGCTGATTTTTTCGCCTGGCTTGAACAGAACATGCCTGCGTTATTGGCTCGAGACAACAATGCCATTGCTCATGCGGTGAAACGCTCGTGTGAAATTAAGGCAGATGTAGTGGCTGCAGATGAATATGAACGCGGTCAGCGTGCTTTGCTGAATTTTGGCCACACATTCGGCCACGCCATTGAAGCGGGTATGGGCTATGGCACATGGCTGCACGGCGAGGCCATCAGTGCCGGTATGGTCATGGGTTTGGAAATGTCACATCGTTGCGGCATGATCGACGCGGCAACTCAAGAGCGGGGCCGCAACTTACTGGCTGCTGCCGGATTACCGCTTGCACCGCCAGCAGAGGTCGACAAGCCCATGTTCGAACGCTATATGCTGCGGGATAAAAAAGTTGTCGATGGTCAAATAAGACTCATTTTATTAGAGTCCATCGGCAAAGCCATCGTGAGCGCAGATTTTGATACCGAAAAATTGCACGAAACGTTAGAGCACTTTACTGCCTAGTCATGACACGTCATTGCGCAATTGCACTGCGAATATCCAGTGAATTTGAATGCGCGATGAATTTTATAATGAAAGATGCGCCACGATACACTGGCGCACACGCCCGAACATCTTAATTACCGTTAAATGAGCTGGCCAAAAGTTTCAAGGTTTGGCTGTAATATAGTAATATCTGACGCTGCTTCAAACCGTAAACGAATCATGTCGATTGTCGACGATCAGCAAATAGACCCGGCAGTGGAACTCACCGACTTCGCGCTGAGTGAACTGCAGTTGCGCCAACAGCCTTTCGCGGCCCAACCTGCCGGCGGCGAAACCTTTCTTGATGCTATCGCTCAAGCACAGCTTGACGACATCAAACAGGCGCTGATATCCGGCGACGACTTGCTCCTCATATTGGGCCCGGAAGATTCAGGCAAATCAACATTGCTGAACCAGCTCGGCGCAAACAGCGGGCAACGCATTCAATGCTTTTCGGTACGAGGGAGCGAGCGATTCAGTACCACCAATTTGTTTGCTGGCATGCTCGAAGCGTTCAAAAAACAACCACCCAGCGATTTAAAACTCATGCTCGACGATCTCATACCCTGTTTACAAGGGATGGCAGATCAGAACACGCTGGGAGCGGTGGTACTTGACGATGCGCAGGATATACCCGAAACCGAGCTAACCAAACTCCTTAGCGGCATGCTTTACCTGAACAGCAGCGATGAAACATTGCTGCGGGTGACGCTGGCTGCGCCCACCGAGTTCGAAGAACGTATCCCGGAACTGTTGCCCGAGGGCGCCGATCTTCCCTACTCCAGCCTCGCCATCGATGCATTCGACAAAGATCGCAGCGCAGCCTATCTCGATTTCAGACTCCAGCAAGCCGGGTTAACCGGCGATTTCCCGTTCAGCGACAGTGAGATAGCATCGATAAACGAGGAAACCGGTGGACGTCCAGGGCTTCTTCACATCGCTGCTGCTCAGCATCTGAACGCGCGCGACGAAAATTACGTGGCCGAATTACCGCCAGAGTTGGCAGAAACCAGAAAGCCTGCCGGGCCTGGCTTACTAAGCAAGTTCGGCGGAACAAAACTATTGGTTGGGGCTGCAGCGCTGGCGATGATTTTTGCTGGTCTGTTCTGGCTCAAACCAGATACCAACAACGTACCCGACGATCGGTACAAAGTTGTCGATACCAAGAAAATCGAACCGGTTGCCAGCGCAGCGAATAGCGCCAGCGAGAGCGAAGCTGCGGCAGCTGAAAAACTGCGGATATTAAATGAGCGAAAGGAAGCTGAAAAGCTCGCGCAACAAAATGCTGAGCAATCTGGCACCGAATCCAACACAAATGGCACGAGTGCAGCGGCTAGCTCGACTACCGAAAACGCAGCGGCAGCGGCTGAAGCTGCGAAAGCCGAAGCACAGCGCCAAGCCAAGCTAGAGCGAGACGCTGCGGAAAAAGCGGAACAAGAAAAACTCGCAAAAGAACAAGAACGACTGGCAGCCGCAAATGCAGCAAAAGAACAAGCTGCCAAAGAAAAAGCTGCACAAGAAGAAGCTGAAAAACGTCAGGCAGCAGAAGCCAAAGCCGCTGCAGACAAAGCCGCTGCAGACGCCGCTGTCGCCACATTGAGTAATTTGGAATCACCAAACTGGATTCTGGTTCAGAACCCTTCTCTATTTACTGTACAAATGAGTGCATCTACCGATCGAAAGTCAGTAGAAGCGTTTCTGGCTCGCAACGATCTTGAGGCACCAAATTCTATCTTTTCGTTCAATCGTAACGGTGCAACCTGGTTTGCATTGGTTCACGGCTTGTACGACAGCATCGAGCAGGCACGAAAAGATATAGAGAAAATGCCCGCCAGTGCGCGCAGCAATCAACCCTGGATTAGAGCTGTAGGGCGGATACAAAACGCGCTAAAAGAGCAATGACGGGCCAATCGGACACAATAGTTACGCAGAATACGGCCCGGCGTTCACAACAGAAAGTAACCTTGGCACCCAATGGCACGCAGAATCGGCCATTCCTGCCCGCCCTTAAATAATACTAACTCCCTGATAAATAACAACTTTAACCGGTTCACCTCCAGTGGCTCGGCACTTCTAATGGCATTACAGTGAAACCGTAAACTGCTCTAAAACTAACCAGAAATCATATCCGCAGTTTTACCGGTAGCTTGCCAACGCTATAATGGTCGGCCGCACGGTGCAAAGCCGTTGTGCAGGTGTTTTTTCATTGACCGGGGCTAGGAACGCATGAACTATCTGGATAACCTCGCTAAAGACGGACTTTATCAGCCAAATTTCGAGCACGATAATTGTGGATTCGGGCTCATCGCTCAAATGGATGGTCGAGCCAGCCACACGCTTGTGCAAACGGCCATAAAAGCACTAGGCCGAATGACTCACCGCGGCGCCATTGGCGCAGATGGAAAAACCGGTGATGGTTGTGGGCTGTTACTGCGCAAACCCACAGAATTTTTACGCAGCGCAGCAGCTGAGGCCGGAGTGACTTTGCAAGGCGAGTTCGCCACCGGCATCGTGTTCATGAGCCACGATGAACAGCTCGCTAATCAATGTAAAAGCCAACTGGAAACACATTGCGAGGCGCGTGGTTTACGCTTCAACGGCTGGCGCGATGTACCAATCAATGTAGACGCATGCGGTGAACAAGCTCGTGCCTCGGTACCCCGCATCGTGCAGTTGTTTGTCAGCGCAACCGAAGAAATGGATACGGCTGAATTTAATCGCAACCTGTTCGTAGCGCGTCGAAAAGCTGAAATAGCCCTAACCGATATCGACCCCGAATTTTATGTGTGCTCGCTCTCTTGCGATGTCGTTTTGTATAAAGGGTTGGTCATGCCCGAATTTCTGAGCACGCTCTATCCAGATCTGGAAGACGAATCGCTGCAATCATCCATTGCCGTTTTTCACCAGCGCTTTTCAACCAACACATTACCTCAGTGGAAGCTTGCGCAGCCGTTTCGTTACCTTGCGCACAATGGGGAAATCAACACCATTCAGGGCAATCGTAATTGGGCTAATGCCCGTGCGCCGAAATTACGCTCTGACGTTCTGCCCGAACTCCCCGAACTAACACCGCTGGTTAGTCAAACCGGTTCTGACTCCATGTCGCTCGATAACATGCTCGAAGTGTTGATTTCTGGCGGTATGAATATTTTTCGTGCGATGCGTATGCTTATTCCACCCGCATGGCAAAACACCTGGGAGCTCGACTCTGAACTTCGCGCTTTCCTTGAATACAATTCCATGCACATGGAACCATGGGATGGTCCAGCGGGCGTCGTGTTATCCGATGGTCGTTATGCCAGTTGTGCGCTCGACAGAAACGGCCTGCGTCCTGCGCGCTATGTTATTTCAAAAGATCGACACATTACGCTCGCCTCCGAAGTAGGCGTGCATGATTATTCGCCTAGTGACATCGTGACCAAAGGCCGATTGAAGCCCGGTGAAATGCTTGCAGTGGATACCCAATCCGGTCGACTGTTACTTCCTCAGGATATCAGTGACCTTCTAAAGCATCAGCAGCCATACGCAAAATGGCTACAGAAAAATGCTCGTCACCTGCGCTCACGCTTACGTGATTTACCACAAACCACGGCACCGCTTGATGACAATCAGCTGGCCATATTCGAAAAGATGTTTAATGTCACTTTCGAAGAACGCGACCAGGTTATTCGGGTGCTGGCCGAAGGTGCACAGGAAGCCATTGGTTCCATGGGTGACGATACGCCGTTTCCGGTTATGTCTGAACACGTGCGCCACCTGTATGACAATTTCCGTCAGCAATTTGCGCAAGTAACCAACCCACCGATCGATCCGCTGCGCGAAACCATTGTTATGTCTTTAGAGACATGCTTTGGTCGCGAGAAAAATCTGTTCCGTGAGACGCACCACCATGCCAACCGCTTGTTGGTTCGCTCGCCCGTGCTCTCGCGCGAGAAGTTTGAAACACTGGTGGCCATGGACGATGAGCCGGGTTACGGCAACACCATTATTAGTTTGCAGTACGACCCTGAAAGTCACACACTCGAACAGGCGCTGCAAAACATCACAGAAAAAGCCATCAAGGCAGTTCGTGAAGAACAATGCGTGATTTTGATACTCAGTGATCGCGATATCGCTACCAGCATGCTGCCCGTGCATGCCTTGCTGGCAACCGGTGCGGTACATCATGCACTGATAAAAGCCGGTTGCCGCTGTGATGCGAATATCGTTCTGGAAACCGCCACTGCCAGAGATTCACATCAAATCGCTGTTCTGGTTGGCTACGGCGCAACCGCCATTTACCCCTACCTTGCCTATGAATCCATTCAGGGCATGGTTCGTTCTGGCGAACTGCCCGATGCCGACGTGCCACAGCTCTATCAAAACTATCGAAAAGGCATTAACAAAGGCCTGATGAAAATCCTGTCCAAAATGGGCATTTCAACCATCGCCAGTTATCGTGGTGCGCAGCTTTACGAAATCGTCGGCTTACATGACAACGTGGTTGATCTGTGTTTCACCGGCACTACCAGCCGCATTAAAGGCATGGATTTTTCCGATCTGGAACTGGATCAGAGGCAATTGGCCGAGCGTGCTTTCGACCCACAAATTGAACCAACACAAGGCGGCTTGCTGAAGTATATCCACGGTGGTGAATACCACGCGTATAACCCGGATGTGGTTAACCAGTTACAGGCGGCAGTGAGCAGTGGTGAATACGATGACTATAAAATCTACGCCAACAGCGTCGACCAACGTCGTCCTGCCATGCTACGCGACCTGCTGGATTTAAAACCTGCCGGTCCTGCCGTACCACTATCATCGGTTGAACCTATAGAGTCAATTCTGAAACGTTTCGATTCGGCTGGTATGTCGCTGGGTGCACTCTCACCCGAAGCACATGAAACCCTTGCAGAAGCCATGAACCGATTAGGCGGACGGTCTAACTCTGGTGAAGGCGGTGAAGATCTTGAACGCTACGGCACTATTAAAATGTCGAAGATCAAGCAAGTTGCATCGGGCCGGTTTGGTGTCACACCGCACTACCTTGTGAATGCTGAAGTACTACAGATAAAAATCGCACAAGGTGCGAAACCTGGTGAAGGCGGTCAACTACCCGGACACAAGGTGAACGAAATGATTGCGCGCCTGCGTCACAGTTCCCCGGGAGTCGCGCTGATCTCACCGCCGCCGCATCATGATATTTATTCAATCGAAGATTTGGCACAACTGATATTCGATCTAAAGCAGGTGAATCCGGAAGCGCTTATCTCCGTTAAATTGGTGGCTGAAGCTGGTGTTGGAACCATCGCCGCAGGTGTTGCCAAAGCCTACGCCGACCTCATTACGATTTCAGGCTACGACGGTGGCACCGGCGCATCGCCAATCACAAGTGTGCGGTATGCCGGGTCTCCATGGGAGCTGGGTATGTCCGAAACCCATCAGGTACTGCGCGCCAATGACCTTCGCGCAAAAGTACGGGTGCAAGCCGATGGTGGATTAAAAACCGGATTGGACGTAATCAAAGCTGCGCTGATGGGCGCAGAGAGTTTTGGATTTGGCACAGGCCCCATGATCGCCATGGGTTGTAAGTATCTGCGTATTTGTCACCTGAACAACTGTGCAACCGGTGTTGCGACACAGCATAAGGTGCTTCGCATGCGGCACTTTAACGGCAATGTTGACAAGGTTATGAACTACATGAAGTTCGTTGCTGAAGATGTACGGCAACACATGGCGGCCATGGGCGTTACCTCGTTGTCTGATTTAATCGGGCATACCGAGTTATTGCAACCGAATGGTGGCGTAAACGAACGCCAGGCCAAGATTGATCTATCCCCGTTGCTCTCCACCGGCGGTGTTCCAGATTCAGCGCCACGATTCTGTGAAGTTGAAAAGAATGCTCCCATGGACAAAGGCTTGCTCGCAGAGCAAATGTTAGTGGACTGCAAACGCGCTATCGAAAAGAAAAGTGGTGGTGACTATCACTACACGCTAACCAATGTAAATCGTTCCATTGGTGCAAGACTCTCCGGTGAAATCGCCAAAAAACATGGTGACAACGGCATGAGCGACAACCCGATCAACTTGTACTGCACGGGTACAGCCGGTCAGTCGTTTGGAGTCTGGAATGCAGGTGGTCTTAATCTGCACCTCGATGGCGACGCTAACGACTATGTCGGCAAAGGCATGGCTGGCGGTAAAATCGTTGTACGCCCACCGGCAGATGCGCGTTACACCGGCCGCGAATCAACCATTGTTGGTAATACCTGTTTGTACGGCGCAACTGGCGGAACGTTCTATGCCGCAGGTTTGGCTGGCGAACGCTTCGCCGTACGTAACAGTGGCGCCATTGCCGTTACAGAAGGCGTTGGTGATCATGCTTGCGAATACATGACCGGTGGCTGCGTGGTCGTGCTGGGTAAAACCGGGGTTAATTTCGGTGCTGGCATGACAGGCGGACTGGCTTTTGTTTTCGATCAGAACAATGTGTTTGTCGATCGCTACAATCATGAGCTTATCGATATCCACCGATTACATTCTGAATCGATGGAACGCTATCGTAACTACCTTTTCTCACTGTTGGAAGATCATGTTCGGGAAACCGGCAGCACGCAAGGGCAGGAAATGGTTAACGATTATTACCATCTTGCTGCCCGATTCTGGCTGGTTAAGCCAAAAGCCTCAGAGCTCTCTGAATTGCTTTCCACGCTCAACCGCGCCGCTTAATATGCCCTCACCGTCCGGGCCTACACGCTCGGACGGTGGTCGGTGATGTTATATTCCCTACATGGCCGGCCCAATCCCACAAGCATTCATCGATGACCTACTCAGTCGCATAGACATTGTCGATGTCATATCGCCTCGCGTCAGCTTGAAAAAAGCGGGTAGCAACCACATGGCCTGCTGCCCTTTTCATAACGAAAAAACACCCTCGTTTTCGGTAAGCCAAACCAAACAGTTTTACTACTGCTTTGGCTGCGGCGAAAAAGGCAATGCTATCGGCTTTCTGATGGCCTACGACAACATGCATTTTGTCGATGCCATTGAGACTCTGGCCGAAAGCATCGGATTAGAAGTGCCGCGCGATGAAAAAGCCGCCAAGATGCACAGCGATAATCGACCGCTGTATGCGTTACTACAGTCAGTTGCCGATTTTTATCAAACCCAACTGCGTGATTCAGAGGAAGCCATTGCCTACTTAAAGGCGCGCGGGCTAAGTGGAGAAACAGCGAAAAACTTTTCTATCGGCTATGCACCCGACGGCTGGAGCAGTCTGACCGATGCGTTTAGCGATAAAGAAGAAGACTTAATCAAAACCGGTATGTTGATTCGTAAAGATCAACAACGCAGCTACCAACGTTTTCGTCATCGCGTAATGTTCCCCATTCGCGACAGACGCGGACGGGTTATCGGGTTTGGTGGCAGGGTGCTCGATCAGCAAGAGCCCAAGTACCTGAATTCACCCGAAACCCCGTTATTCCATAAAGGCAGCGAACTTTACGGTTTATATGAAGCACGCAAAGCCATTCAGGATGAAGACATGGCCATTGTGGTTGAAGGGTATATGGATGTGGTAGCGCTCGCCGAACATAATGTTAACAACGCAGTAGCAACCCTTGGAACCGCGGCGAACCAACAGCACAGCGAAATACTATTCAAAATAGTTCCTAACATTGTTTTTTGTTTTGACGGGGACAAGGCGGGCCGAACCGCCGCGTGGCGAGCGCTAGTGAATACACTGCCTTGCCTGAAAGATGGCCGCGATGCGCATTTTCTGTTTTTACCCGACGGGGAAGACCCAGACTCCATAGTCAGTAAACAAGGTCATGCAGGCTTTCAGGATTTATTGGCAACGCGCCAGTCCATTATCGATTTTCTGTATGACCATCTGGCCAGCGATGTCGATATGAGTTCCATTGGCGGTAAAGCCATGCTCGCCGACAAAGCCAAGCCGCTACTCGAATCCATACCGCCAAGCGTTTATAAACAGCTGGCTACCCGCAAGCTGGAAACCTTAATCGGACTATCGATGGGCAGCGAGAAAGTCGCAGCCCCGCGTCAGACTGAAAGACCAAGGCGAACGGACACCAGCGATAACCTGACGACCATGAGCCGCGCGGTGCTGCTTGCACTGCAACATCCAAAGGTGGTGACGGCTGAGAACACCAGCGCGTTGCAAATAGAAAATCAGTTACCCGGTAGTGATGTGCTGCTGAGTCTTATCGCTATGATCACCAGCGATCCTGAGATCACCACCGCTCGGCTGCTGGAGAGATTCCGCGACAACCCAAGGTACGCCTACCTTGCCAAGCTAACGGTGAAATCGTATTGGCCGGATAACCGTGAACTGGATGAAGAAACTGCACAAACTGAATTTGTCCATGCCTTATCGCAATTACAGGCTCGAAGCCAGAAAACCGAAGTCAATAAACTCGATAGCTCAAAACGCACAGGCTTGTTATCGATACCTAAGAAAAATTCCTGAACCAGCAGCATGCGTGGCAATCTATGAACCGTAAAGCCAGAGTGATACGCTGCTACACCGGGCAAAGCTTGAACCCGGCGAGCGAACTGGAACTGGATAAACGCAGCTCCCATCATTTAAGCACCGTGTTACGTGCACGGTCCGGCACCGTTGTTGAACTGTTTAACGGCGATGGACACAACTATGCCAGCGAGGTATTGGCACCTGGAAAAAAAACCCGCGTTGCTGTTCACTCGGTTAGTGCATGTCACACTGAGTCCACCCTGCGTATTACTCTGGTTCAGGCTATTGCTCGCGGGGACAAAATGGATGGCATTATTCAAAAAGCCACCGAGCTTGGTGTTAGCACCATTCAGCCAATCTATACCAAGCAATCGATAGCCAGACTGGATAACAAGCGCGAGGAAAAAAAGGTAGCCCACTGGCAAGCTATTTCGATTAGCGCTTGTGAGCAATGTGGCAGGTGCTTGTTACCTATCGTGGAAAATCCACAATCATTAAACGATTACCTGACTACGCTCGATACATCGGATACGCAACGTTTTATTCTTTCGCCAACTGCGCAGGCAAGTAACCTGTCCGCCATGCAACTTTCCGATATCGCGTTACTGGTGGGTCCAGAATCAGGGTTTGACGAAGATGAGCTTGCTGCAAGCAAAACGGCAGGATTTACTGAGCTACAATTAGGCCCAAGGGTTTTACGCACCGAAACGGCCGGGCCGGCTGCCATTGCCATTATGCAAGCCAGATTCGGTGATATCGTTATTTAACTTTCCGAAAAAACCTTATGAAACAACTGTGGGTTGACTATAAGTTTGTGTTATTCGGTGCATTATTCAGCGCACTGCTGAGTGCCTGTTCGTCACTGCCGCTGTCAAAACCAGAGTCGCCCACCGTTACCGTATCGAGCGTTCGGCCTATCAGTCTTGGTATCACCGAACAAACAATTGGACTCACCCTGCGTATCGCCAATCCAAACGGGTTCGAGCTGCCCATGCAATCGCTGAGTTTTAATGCACACTTTTCAGGAGAACGTTTTGCGCAGGGCCGCAGCGTTGACGATGTGGTCATACCTGCGAAAGGTGAAGCGTTACTCGATGTGGAAGTTACAGCAGGGCTTGCGCAACTGGCCAAACAACTCAAAACCATACTTAATACACCGAACCCTGAGTTGAACTACGATGTAACAGGATTGGTAAAATTGGCCAACTGGCCTAAGGCCATTCCATTCAACGTTGAAGGTGAACTGGAAGACCCTCGGCCAATTAGCGAATGATATTGCGGTACTGCTGCTTGACAATAAAAATGCAGTTGGCTACAACTGCTTCAATACAGATTCTGCCGAGCTGACATCCATCTGACCCGGCGCCTCACGCGCTAAGAACGTTACCACGCCATCGTCAACAATCATTGCGAATCGGTCGGCTCTGACACCGAGCCCACGTTCTGTTAAATCTAGGGTCAATCCCAGCGCGTTCGCATAGTCACCGCTACCGTCGGCCAGCATCATAACTCCGTCGGCATTTTGAGTGGCCGCCCAAGCGCCCATAACAAATACATCGTTTACTGCCATGCAGGCAATGGTATCAACGCCTTTTGCTTTAATGGCATCGGCTGAGGCAATGAAACCTGGCAGATGGGTTTCACTGCAGGTAGGCGTAAACGCACCCGGTACAGCAAAAAGCACAACCTTTTTACCCTTGAATAGTTCATCACTGGTGATGCCTGCAGGGCCGTCATCGCCCATATAGGCAAACTTACCTTCGGGTATTGTGTCTCCAACTTTGATCGACATAATTTATTCTCTGATGTTAACTTGCGTTGTGAATAGAAAAACTTTTGGAATGAAACACTCGTATGTAATTGTGAGGCTTGTCGGGTCGCTTGTAAACGCATCGGGGCCATTCATTGCGGCCATTTTCGCCTCACCGCTTTCCAGGCGATAATGAAAAATTAACACCACAGGAGCAACCGGACACAAACATGAATCGCCTGGAAACCAGACTGCCCGTGGTCGCAGATAACATAGCAGCAGCACTCAACGTGATTACGCCTGGAACCAAGGTTTTTGCGCTGACCGGCGCTGGCTGCAGTACCGCTTCCGGGTTGGGAGACTACCGCGACAAAGACGGTGCATGGAAACGCAAACAACCCATTACCGGGCAAGTATTTCGACATGATACGGCCACGCGCCATCGTTATTGGGCTCGCAGCGCTGTTGGCTGGCCGGCATTTTCCGCAGCAACTCCCAATCTGGCTCACACGGCATTGGCAAAGCTTGAACACATGGGAGTCGTCGATCATCTGGTTACACAGAACGTCGATGGCTTGCATCAAGCCGCTGGACACCAATCAGTAATCGATTTGCACGGTGTTCTGGCAAGCGTCAGCTGTGTGGAATGCAATCACACAGAAAGTCGCGATGCCTTTCAGTTACGCTTAATCGAGCACAACAGCTGGCTGAGTGGTTTAAGCGCCGACTTTGCACCCGATGGCGATGCCGATCTGGAAACCGATGCCAGCTTGCAACACAAGCTGCAACACATGCACATACCCGCCTGCTCGCTCTGCAAAGGGCTATTAAAGCCAGATGTGGTTTTCTTCGGTGAAAATGTGCCCAAACAACGAGTGGAACTTGCTATGGAGCGGCTAAGAGAGGCCGATGTGCTACTGGTTGCCGGATCATCACTGATGGTGTTTTCCGGTTTTAGATTTTGTAGGGATGCTCAGCAGCGAGGACAACCTATTGTTATTTTGAACAACGGAAAAACACGCGCAGATGAAATCGCACAAATTAAAATTATGGGTGATTGTGGCGCGCAGCTAAACCAATTGGCAGCACGATTACAGCACGGGTAACACGACAACAATAACGATACGTCAGGCAGTGCTTCACTGTGACTGTATAGATGATGCTACACAACAGGCCACGGCTTCAAGCATCCTAGGGCTTACCACCCAACTGTTCCACCAACGCATGCAAGGCTTGTTCAACGTTTTTCAATTCGTCTGTGTTGGCACTTCTGGCCACAAGCGTAACCGAATACTTCTCGTCCATTTTGCCCGGATAGCTACCCAGATCAACGTTGGGAAATTGAGCTTGTAGTTCACGCAGCGGTGCGGCAATTGTTCCTTCTCCCAAATTGCATAACACCGAGATGCTGTCGATCACATCACCGTGCTGCAGATGGGGCAATACCGAATCGAACATGGCCTGCATAATGCGCGGAACCCCTGCCATAACATAAACGTTTTCGACCTGAAAACCAGGTGCAACAGAAACTGGGTTATCGATTAATGTGGCACCGTGCGGAATACGCGCCATGCGTAAACGATCATCGTTAGGCTCAACACCGCGCTCAGCCCAATACGCCATGAGTCTGGCTTCTGCCTCCGGATGGATATCAATATCAACACCGAATGCGCTGGCAATACAATCGGCGGTAATATCATCGTGAGTCGGGCCAATGCCACCTGTTGTGAATACGGAGGTATACGCAGCGCGTAACGTATTAACAGTGTTGATAATCACGGCTGGGTCATCGGGAATAATGCGGGTTTCGCGCAGTCGGATACCGTGAGCCGCTAACCCCTTGGCCATATACGCAAGATTAGTATCCTGAGTTCTGCCACTGAGCAGCTCGTTACCAATCAACAGCACGGCGGCCGTGGGTGTGGGCTCGTCCGAGCCCGATAACGCAGATTCGCTGGAATTTGAAGAAGTTGCTGTCGACACAAGTAAGGCACTTTTTTCGCAAGGGATACTTGCGAACCTTACAGTAAATTTCCTGCGCTGTTAATCAGCCGTCAGCAGCACAGTTGTAGGGGTAATCACGTTCATCAAGACTGTTAGCCAACCACAGATAGCGGCCCATAATCGAACGTAAATTGTGACCGGGGTTACCGACCGAACCATCAAAATCCTGAGCTTGTATCATTATCGTTGCTGATGTATCGGTAACGTGTGAACTAGCCAATATCTGTCCATCTATATGGCGAATGACATCATCGGTTGAATCTTCAGGCTCAATTTTTCCTTCTATAACCTGAACAACGGGTTCTTGAGCACTGACTTGTAAGCAGGTTTGCATATGCGCCCACTGCGCATCAATGTAGGTATTTTGCGAGCCGTCATCTACAACACCGTCGGCATAAGCGATTTCCAACCCATTGCCCGGCGTGGGGGTGTATTCCGCCGTACCGGTAACAACCGACGCATCCGCAGGAGGCTCGCCTTGCGCGTCCACGCCGCCTGCTCCGCCGCCACAGGCTGACAGCAACGTAAACACAGAGAGACATACAGCAAGCTTGGTAAGGTGGATTGAATTGGCCATATTCTTCTATTCCGATTGGTCACATTTCACTTTGAAAAGACGAGCTGCGAACAGCCGTCATCGCTATGTATTAGTTATCGGGTGCCGAGAATATATCTGATATAACCGGTGTGAACTGGCTCACAGTTCACGGGTAACCTGGGTGCGAGGCAGAACTGGCAAGACACAATTAATTGCATCGATTGTAGAAAAACGCCCCACAGGCGGGGCCCGCTCCCTCAATTGCGGCTGAAATCACAACACCTTTACTTCTCAAACTAGGTTGAGACTCTTAAGCCGCGCTTTATGGCCCGGGCCGCCGCCACAAACCCAAATGTGCCAGTAACCATGCTTACCGAGCCATAGCCGTGCTCACAATCCAGAGACGCACCTGGCACTCCGGGCCGCGAGTGGGTCACGCCGCCTGACTTATCAGGGTAAACGGGCTGTTCGGTAGAAAACACGCATTCCACGCCAAATCGGCGTTTCGGGCTCTTGGTAAACCCGTAGTTGCTGCGTAACCGTGAGCGAACTTTGGCCGCCAGTGCATCATTCCATGTGCGGCTTAAATCGGCGACATCGACCGCCAACGGGTTGGTCCTGCCGCCAGCGCCTCCGGTGGTAATAACGGGAATTCGGTTGCGTTTGCAAAAATGGATTAGCGCCGCCTTGAAGCGAATGCTGTCAATCGCATCGATAACCACATCGAATTCGCGAGCAAGGTATTTGTCGAGGTTGGTTTCGGCCAGAAAATCATCGATGGCGTCCAATTCGCATGCAGAGTTGATTTGTCCAACACGATCACGCATTAGCTCAACTTTGGATTCACCGATGGTGTTATTCAGCGCATGGATTTGCCGGTTAATGTTGCCCTTGGTGACGTCATCATGATCTATTATTGTTATATGCCCAACACCTGTTCGCGCCAGTGCTTCCACCGTCCAGGAACCCACGCCACCCATGCCCACCACACAGATGCGCATTTGCCCAAGCCTGGCACAGGCATCTTGCCCATAGACACGCGGCAGTGCGGCAAAAGCACTATCTGGAGCGAAATTCGGAGCAATGTTCATTGAGTAAACCCGACAACGGCAATAATTGGACAGTGTATATCTTACGATGTGCCGACGACTCGCTTTACACTGGGATTACCACTGACATTGCGCGCCGCATCAAGGAACATAACGCAGGGCCCCGCGGCGCCAACTACACCCGGGCGCGCCGGCCAGTTGCACTCGCATTCACACAGCAGTTTTCCGATCGATCGTCCGCAAGTCGGGTCGAGGCCTGGATAAAAGCCAAAAACCGCAAAACCAAAGAATCGATAATCACCCAACAAAGGGATGTGTCAGAAGCGTTGCAGAGTGAGCAAATATAATCCCGCTGTGTAGCAATAAATACCAGTTCAATGTAGAATTACGGCACTATTGATTGCTGCTAGCACACCCTGTCATCAGACCAACGCTCAAGCCTAGGTCTCAGTCAGAGCTCACTATCAGATCCTAGCCAAGGCCAACAGAAACTGCAGAGGTATATTCTACTCGGCACTGTCCTCGGGGTTGAAACCCGTTGCAAACCTGATTGGTCAGCGTGGATTGGAGTGCAGAGTCTAGAGAAGTGCTGCAGAACCTCCTGTTCAAACGCAATCTACCCAAGTCGTATTCTGGCCAGTCTCGGTTCAACCCGCGGCCCAGCCGACTCGACTTGACAACGATAGAGGCAGTTACGTGAAAAAGATGTTTGTTGGTGGCTTACCCCTGGAATCCACAGAAGAAACTGTGACCGAAATGTTTGCTGAGTTCGGCAAGGTTCGCTCGATCAAACTCGCTGCAGATGTATTCAGTGGCAAGTGCAAAGGATTCGGGTTTGTTGAAATGGAAGGCCATGAAGCTCGTGCTGCGATTGCTGGATTGAACGGCAAGATCGTTGGAGACAAATCGCTTAAAGTTCAGTTTGAAGAACCTCGAAAAGCACGCGGCCGAGGTCGTCGCTAAATGGGTTTTACCCCACAACGAATTTAACGCTAGAACAGCAAAGAATTCGTTTTCTGTCACCTTTGTTGCCCAGCCAGCTACCTGGATGTATCTGAACGGTGACGCTGCCGCTAAGCAAACCCGTTTCAGCCACCTATAATAATAGGTGTCAGACCGGAATCGGCAGAGACACGTCATTAGCTAACGATCGATAAACGCAAGTGCGCTAACCGATTTGGTCGTGCGCTGCGTCAACGCGATCAAAACTAATGCCGTTCACTTTTCGGTTGCGTTCATCTGTGGAGTTAGGTTCCTGCACAGCGGATATATCAACACCGTTAACGTGTGGCGGCCACTCATATGCCATTAGAGGTATGACAGGCCACCCTGACAAATCCACAAGCTAACCAACGCTTGGGCTTGGTTCGTAACGAATACAATCTAAGGCACAACATGCACAGCCAGTTTCTTCGGTAAATGACAGAGCAACAGTTTCCGGGACGACTCACCAGTCGTTCAATACGCAGCTTTGTTATTCGCAACGGTCGGTTAACCAAAGCGCAAGCGGCGGCCATGCAGAACTTGCTACCCGAATTTGGCGTGCAGTACAAAGATGACCAATTACTGGATTTCACGACATTATTCGATCTAACGGGCGCAGCACCCATCACAACCGCTGAGCAAACGCCTGATGATGCCCCTGTCTGGTTGGAAATCGGTTTCGGCAATGGCGATGCTCTGGTCGATATGGCCAAGCGATATCCCGAAAATCGCTTTATTGGCATTGAAGTACACGAGCCAGGTGTTGGCCAGGCGCTCATGGGCATTGAGTCGGAAAGCTTGAGCAACGTCAGAATCGTCCAGCACGATGCAATCGAAGTTCTTCAAAACATGATTCCGGATGCATCCTTAAATAGGGTGTTGTTGTTTTTTCCCGACCCATGGCGCAAGAAGCGACATTTCAAGCGGCGAATTGTGCAAACAGAATTTATCGAGCTGGTTGCCGATAAACTGGAAAGCGGCGGTGTTTTACATTGTGCAACCGACTGGCACGACTATGCCCTTTGGATGGTAGAAAAATTGAATAGCTGCAAGCGACTTGTCAACCAAAGTAATAGTGGTGACTATTCAGAACGGCCAGCATGGCGCACCAACACCCGCTTCGAACAGCGCGGTGAGCGACTCGGTCACGATGTTTTTGACTTGTTGTACCGCAAGCCCTAAATTGGGTTTAAAAATTGTACGTTAAAGAATAAACCCCAGTGGCTCGGATAGCCGCACTTTTGGAACAGTAATGATCGACACGATTACCCTCAACCTGGAAATGATGATTGTTCTGGCCTTACTCGCCATCACTATCATTTTATTTGCGTTTGAGATTTTACGAGTCGACGTTGCCGCTATCTGCATTATGGTTATGCTCGGCCTCACCACCATGGTGCCCGGCATTAATCCGCTATTAACGCAAACAGAACTGTTTTCAGGCTTTTCAAGTAATGCGGTTATTTCCGTTATTGCCGTTATGATCATAGGGGCAGGACTGGATAAGACCGGCATCATGAGCAAGCTGGCTTCGCTGATTCTTAAAAAAGGCGGTAAAACCGAAGGCCGAATAATTCCGTTGGTCTCCGGCACGGTTGCGTTCATATCAAGCTTCATGCAGAACATAGGTGCCGCTGCCCTGTTCCTGCCAGTGGTTAGCCGTATTTCGGTGCGCAGCGAAATCCCGATGTCGCGCCTGCTTATGCCAATGGGGTTTTGCGCCATTCTTGGCGGTACGGCCACCATGATTGGTTCCAGCCCGCTGATACTACTAAACGATCTGCTGATATCGTCAAACAAGACACTGCCGGCCGATCAGCAAATGGACACCTTCGGCTTATTCGCTGTCACGCCCATTGGCATTGCGCTCATTCTGGCGGGCATCATCTACTTTGTTGTGGCGGGACGTTTCGTATTACCACAAACAAAAAACAACACTGACGCTAATCGAACCTCACGCGCCGCTGACTACTTCGAAAGTATTTACGGGATTGGTGGAGAATTACTTGAAGCCCGAGTGACCGATGACAGCCCGATGGTCGGTATGACCATTCGTCAAATTGAACAGAACTATCCGAACACGCCACTTATTCTTGCGCTCTACAGTGGTGACGTTGTCAAAATCCCTCCCGATCGTGAAGAAGTTGTTTGGGTAAACACCCAACTCGGTGTTATGGGCGACAAACGTGCATTGGAAAGCTTTTGCGATGAGTTCCATTGGGAACTGCGTGGCGAACCCGATCGTTTTGCCGATGTTCTTAATCCGCAACACAGCGGAATTGCAGAGCTAGTTGTACCACCCGGCTCAAGCCTTGTTGGACAGAGCATTAAGGATGTCAAACCACGGCGTAGCTATGGCACCAACATATTGCAGATATTTCGTACCGACCAGGTGATCAAACGCGATTTCAGCGACCAGGAACTCCAGCCCGGTGACACATTGGTGGTGCACGCCAGCTGGAAAGATTTGAAAAAGCTGTCGCGCAACCGAGACTTTGTTATTGCCACAGAAGTGAAATACGAAGATCTGCGAACCAACAAAATTCGCGAAGCGTCCATCTTCTTTTGCTTGGCGTTAACGCTATTTCTACTCACCGATAATTTATCCGTCTCACTGCTTACCGGCGCTATGGGCATGGTGTTATCTGGCGTACTCACTATCGATGAAGCGTATGAAGCCGTTAGCTGGCAAACCGTATTTTTGTTGGCAAGCCTTATTCCGTTGGGTATTGCCGTCGATCAATCCGGCACTGCAGCATGGATAGCACAGGAAATACTTACGTTGGTGGGCGATGTACCTAACTGGGTGCTGCAAGTGGTTATCGCAGGTCTTGCCACCTTTTTCACGCTAGTGATGTCCAACATCGGGGCCACCGTATTATTGGTTCCATTGGCTGTGAACATCGCAATTGCTGTGGGTGCAGACCCTGCCGTGTTCGCGTTAACGGTGGCTATTTCAACTTCAAACTCGTTCCTGATTCCAACCCACCAGGTTAACGCACTTATTATGGGCCCGGGCGGCTATCAGGTTGCCGACTTTATGCGAGCTGGTGGCATCATGACGATTTTATTTATGGTGGTGAGTTTATTGATGATTAACTTGATTATGTAGTGTTAGACCTACCGGCTTGCACACACTAGCTTGAACATTCTGGCGTCCACAGACACAAACACTTACACACAAACACTTACACGCAAACACTTACACGCAAAGAAAGACAGGTGTGCGCAGATAACCGATCAGGTTTAATCCTGTTGTCAGCTTTGCTCTAACCAACCCAACGGATCATCCGGGTTAACCCCTTCCATAAACGGCAGCTTACGATCGGTGTGCGTAATCTGATACATCAGGCCCAACCAATTGCCGACCATGGCTTCCCCACTATCGTGCCAGGTGTTACGCAGGTGTGGCAACAAATGCGCCTCCGGAAACTCTGGCGCACTGATACCAGCTCGCAATGCGGACAACACACTTTCTCTGTACTCACACAGAATGGCGGAAGAGAACTCATCAAAATAATGCTTGGGCATTGGCGGATAGGTGTCGATTTGGCCGTTCAAATAGAGCCCGATATCGCGCTTGTACTCTTTCATAAGGCTAATACGATCGTATTCTGGATGGCCCTGAAAAAAGACCGTGCGAAAACCATCCGGGCTAACGGCAAGTTGAACGCCGGGTTCAGGACCCTCAGCCAGCACATGAATACCTTTTTCTTTTAATTGCTCAGCGGTGACTTCATTAAAGCGTGAATGAGGCACAACAATGTGCGTGTTCATATCGTGTATTAACGGATGCGTACGCTTCTGCATTGAATGTTCGAACACACCCCAGCATTTGTTCGTCAGGCGTTTTCTGGGTATGCCGTATTGACCTTGAAAAAGCGCATGGCTGGCAAGGCAGGAGCACAGCGTGGACGTCACATTTTCATAGGCCCAATTAGCCACGCTCATTAGCGGTTCCCAGAAAACTTCTTTCGACAAGTCGGCTTGGGTAACGTTAGCACCGGTAATAATCAGCGCGTCTAATCCCTGCTCTTTTATCGTGTCGAACGATTCGTAGTACCGTGCGATATGTTCTGACGCAACCTCGTTGCGAGGAATTTCGTCTAATGTAAACGGATGAATATGAAACTGTGAAATCGGATTACTGGAACCAACCAGACGGAAAAACTGCCGCTCGGTTGCGGCTAACGCTGCATCTGGCATCATGTTCAATAAGCCAACGTGCAGTCCGCGAATGTCTTGCTGCTTCGCCCGTTCCTGCGTCAGTATTTGATGCCCATCCTGCCGTAATCGTTGGTAGGTAGGTAAATCGTTTTTCTGTACCAGTGGCATAGGATAACGTCGCTAGGGTTCTAATACACTTGTAATGAGCGTAAGGAATTCATCGGCATTGGTTACGGCAAACGCATCACGTGCAGAAATTGTATAACCGTATTCCGACGCAATCGCCTTATAGCGAGGCACACGCGCATGAAAGAGTTTGGGGAAAACCCAACGCACAAAATCGTCTGGATTTATCTGCGCAACAAATTCGATGTTGTTCTCCTGCATATAAAGCGCAAGGTGCTCATCTAAAAAAGGCTCGCGATAATACAGCGGCTTTGGTTCACGGCGAGCACGCTCAATCAGCATTTTTTCATCGTCTGCATCGGCTTCGATATAGATGATTAACGTGCTTTCAGCCACTTCTGCAATAAGTGATTGATCGTCTATCTCACAAAAGCTGCCGCTGGCATCGTTCAGGAAATTGTCGTACCCATAAATTGTACTGGCCTTTTCTATAAACATCGGCACGTCTCTGATAGCCGCAATTTCAGCGTCCAGATGCAAGTGCTGGCGACGCTTGAATTCCGATAGCGCCACACCATGCAAATCAGGATTACCCAGTTTTCCAAGAAAACTGGACAGAGGTTTTAAGTTGTCGAAGGTAATATTGTTGGCAATGTAGATAGAATCGCTAAGCAGAAGCTCGCGCAGAAACGGTACCTGCATAGCCTGCAGCTTGATGTTATCGAGTATGGCCTCACCAAGATAGCGAGTGCCAATGCGATAATCGATGGAATAATGAAACCAGTTTTCATCGCGCAAAAAATTGGCGAGCCTGGTTTTACCCACGCCCGACATACCCAACAACGTAATCCGCTTATTGGGATTATCCAGAAACGCCTGTTTGCTTAATCGCATGAGTAAGTGTGTTCGTGATATTCGCTTTTTTACATAGACAGTTTGAAGCTCAGCTTATAAACCAACATTTATAAACTGAGCTTATGCACTGACATTAAGGCGCTAACGCATCAAGGCTAACCCGCTGCACTAATACGCTGCGCAGGTAGTTTAGGACGCTCCCTGAAACGTATCGCATTGTTGCGGATCGCCAGTTTCCAGCCCTTGATACAACCATTGCTGACGTTGCGCCGATGAACCATGGGTGAATGCATCCGGATGCGCTTGACGTCCTGCGCTTCGCATAAGCGCATCGTCACCGATTTTAGAAGCAGCGTTCATGCCTTCTTCTAAATCACCCGGCTCAAGCAATTGATATTGTTTGTGGGCATGATGAGCCCACACACCGGCATAGCAATCGGCTTGCAATTCAGTCAGTACTGATAAACGATTCGCCTGCGCCTTTGGTAATGTACGCTGACGTCTTTGCACGGCCATAGAAACACCCAGCAGGTTCTGCACATGATGCCCAACTTCATGCGCCAGCACGTAGGCTTGAGCAAAATCACCACCGGCGCCCATGCGCTGCAGCTCTCGGAAAAAACTCAAGTCGATATACACTTGCGAATCGCCAGGGCAATAGAACGGCCCGGCCGCCGATGAGGTAAACCCGCAAGCGGACGTCACACCGTCACTGAACATAACCAGCTTGGGAGGTTGATAGGTCTGACCGGCTTGACGAAACAGCGGCCCCCAAACATCTTCGGTGGTACCCAGAATACTGGCAATAAAGTCTTTCGCCTGATCGTTGGTGCGAACTTCAGTGTTGTTTCTATCCAGTCGGGTTTGCGCACCGATCTGTGGCGCGCCACCAGTGGCGCCACCACTGGTTAAAGGACCAATAAGATCTTGTCCGAAAAACAGGCCAAGCAGTAGCAGAACAATACCGGCACCACCGCCGACTTTCATTCCACCTCCACGACCTGGCATACGGCGACCAGCGCGCTGACCGCGACGATCTTCTACATTCTGGCTTCTGCGAACATTTTTCCAACGCATGGCTTACCCCTGCTAATTTATTACACTCTGGACCGACAGGTTCGTGCAGCCCATAGCCTATGCTACATTCTCTCACGATCCTAGACTCGGATTAAACCTCCAAAAGCCGGTATGCCCACTAAATCGACCCCGATTCTGATAGACAGCCACGTCCATGCCGACGATGATCGCCTGCAACCCGATCTGGCGGAGGTACTTGCGGCCGCACGCAACCACAATATCGCCGCGCAGATTATTCCGGCCGTAAGCCAGCAGCACTGGCAGCGGCTAAAACAGCTCTGCGACGGGCATGCAGACCTGTTTCCCTGCTACGGATTACACCCGTGTTTCTACGCGGAACACACCGATGCACATCTGCAGGAGTTACCACTATGGCTTGGCAAAGAACCCGCCGTGGCGGTAGGTGAATGCGGGCTGGACTATGCCATTTCAGGCGCAGACAAAGCGCAACAGCAACATTTGTTTGCAGCTCAGCTGGCACTTGCACGAGAATTTAATCTGCCGATAGTTATCCATGCTGTGCGGGCTGTTGAAGACGTAATAAGAATGATTCGCGCTTCAGGACATTACCGTGGGGTTGTTCACAGCTTCAATGGGTCATTACAACAGGCAAGCAGGCTAATCGATTTGGGTTATTCATTGAGTTTCGGCGGCGCGGTTACACACCCACGAGCGAAGCGATTGCAATCGATGGTGGCAGAACTTCCGCTGGATGCCATGTTATTGGAAACCGATGCACCGGATCAGGCGCCGGCTAACTACCCTCGGCAACGTAACGAACCTGCCTACCTTGTGGATATATGGCAAGCCATCAGCTCTTTAAGAGCGGAAGATGCTGAAACCATCGCGCATGCAACTACGGCCAACGCCAGACGATTATTCGACTTACCGTAAAAGTTCTGCCGCAAGCTGTACCACCTGACAGGCGGCAGCGAGTTTAATCAGTAAGGAAATCGGTCAAGCACGGTAATTTCAGCCATGCGGGCTTCTATCCACGCTTGCGTCTCGTCCATAATCTCATTCGCAAGCTTTCCTTCGCTCTTGATTACCGGGCCAACAATCACGGTGATTTCTCCGGGCCACTTTATATAGCCAAGACGTGGCCAGAACTCCCCGGCATTCATCGCAACCGGGACTACGTCGACGCCTGTGTGCTCAGCGATTTTCCCACCACCAATGCGGTAATTCGGTTCTGCCCCAACCGGCATGCGAGTGCCTTCCGGAAATACGATAACACTGCAACCAGCAGCGAAACGTTCACGGGCCTGCTCCACCATTTGTGCAATAGCGGAGCGACCGGAAGAACGATCGATAAGAATAAAATTCAGACACCAAATCGCCCAACCGAATATAGGAATGTACGATAAAGATTTCTTTGCAACGTAGACCGCTTTGGGCAGCAGCGTTGGCAGGTAGTAGGTTTCCCAAGTGGACTGATGTTTCGCCAACATTAAACACGGATGATCGGGTATGTTTTCAATACCTTCAACGCGCCAGGTGACGTTACAAAAAAACCGAAGCGCCCACAAATTAATGCGTAACCAAACACGACTCATGTACGCCGACAGATCGTAAGAGAACAACCGGGAGATTAAAACCGGCGCACCCATCATTAATGTGTTGGCTATCGATACGATCCAAAACAATGTGCTTCGCAGCACCAGTAACGGAATATTATGCTCACTCTTCATCTTTGGGCATCAGCAGTTCGTCAACGTATGCAGCCAGAGAATCGTAGGCTGGAATGTGTTCAAGTCCTTTGTTCGATTGCAGTGTCTTTTCACCTTTACCGGTGCGCACCAAAATCGGTTGAGCAGCGGCAGCCATTGCGGCCTGAATATCCCTTAACGAGTCGCCCACCATTGCCACTTTGGTGAGATCGGCATCGAGTCTTTCACTCAGTGTATACAACATGCCAGGGGAAGGTTTGCGGCATTCGCACTCATCGGATTCACTGTGCGGACAAAACACAACAGTATCGATACGACCACCAGCTTGTATCACCTGCTCGTGCATTTTCTGATGTACCGCATGAAGATCGTCGACTGTTAACACACCGCGAGCTATACCAGACTGATTGGTTGCAACAGCCACTTGATAACCCGCGTGACTTAAACGTGCAATGGCATCCAGACTGCCATCGATGGGTTCCCATGCTACCGGGGAGACAATCGGGCCTTCAACATCCTGATTGATCACGCCATCTCTATCGAGCACGATTAATTTCAATTACGCCTCCTTAGGCTGTAATCGTGACAAGTCAGCGGTGCAAGAGCACAGCGCATTCAGCTGATTAAGCAAGGCAAGCCGATTGTTTCGGGTTGACTCATCATCAGTATTTACCATCACGTTATCAAAGAACGCATCGACACTGCCACGCAAACTCGCGGTTGCCGTCATGGCCTTTTGATAATCTCGCTGGGATAAATCAGCTTCAATTTGCGGCTCTAGTGTTTGCAAGGCCTTATACAGTTCGATCTCTGCCGGTTCCACCAACAGCGTTGCATCGATTGCGTTTAATTGCACACCATCGGCTTTTTTCAGAATATTGCCAGAGCGCTTGGCAGCAGCAGCCAAAGACTCGGCTGCATCGGTGCTGCGGAACTGATCGATCGCCTTCAGGCGTTCAATGATATCCAATGGATTATCCAGCGACTTCGCCAGCACCGCATCGATGGCATCGATGCTAAAGCCTTGCTCCTGCGCATAGCCCTTCAAGCGTTCAATTATATAATCCAGCAAAGTTTGTTGATCGAACTCTGCCGGTAAACGAGCACCATAGCTTTTAACTGATGCAGCGATAAGTTCAGCAAGATTGATATCGCGCTGCTTTTCGATAATGATGCGCACCAGACCCAAAGCGGACCGACGTAAACCAAACGGATCTTTTGCACCGGTAGGCTTCATGCCTAACCCGTATATACCCACCAGCGTATCGGTTTTATCAGCAATAGACACCACTTGTGCAACGCCATCTACCGGCAACTGACCACCAGCATTTTTAGGGAAGTAATGTTCTTCCATGGCCGCTGCAACCGCTTCGGAATGTCCATCGCGCAGAGCGTAATAGCGTCCGGCGATGCCTTGCATTTTGGCCAGCTCTTTTACGATCTCGGTATTTAAATCGCACTTACATAAGCTCGCGGCAAGTTTTACATCAGCCTCGGAAATGTTCAGCTCACTCGCTAACCATCCACCCACTTGCTGCATCCTTTCCACTTTATCGCCAACCGAACCCAGCTTCTCCTGAAACATCAGTGAACCCAGACTTTGCTGATGGTCGGCCAGTTTTTTCTGCTTATCCTGCTCCCAGAAAAACATGGTGTCGGCAAAACGCGGACGTATCACACGTTCATTGCCATCGACAATGGTTTGCTCTGCACTCGACGCGATGTTCGATACCGTGATAAAGCCCGGCATTAACGAGTCGTTACTATCCAACAAAGCAAAGTAGCGTTGGTTTTCCTGCATGGTTTGTATCAAGGCTTCTTTTGGAATTTCCAGATAGTTCTGTTCGAACTGACCTGCAACAATAACCGGCCACTCAACTAACGCGGTGACTTCATCTAGTAAGGCTGCATCGCTCACGGCTGTGCCACCCAAGGCTTGGGCTTTTTTCTCAACTTCTGCTTTTATAAAAGCTCGGCGTTCAGCAAAATCGGCAATAACATAGTGTTTGCGAAGAACGTCGTTGTAATCTGAAGCCTGAGCCAATGCAACAGGTGCAGGCGAATGAAATCGATGCCCCTGTGTTTCGTTTGTGGATTGTAAGCCCAATAGCGTTAGCGGCAGGGTTGTATTGCCGTGCATGGCGCAAAGCCACACAACAGGACGCAGAAATTCATGATCGAAGTCAGACCAGCGCATGCGCTTGGGCATTGGCATGGTTTTAATAATATCGGGCATGGCAGCGGCAACCACTTCTTCTAAAGAGCGCCCTTTCTGCGTTTGCTTAACAACAACCCACTCGCCTTTTGGCGTATCGATAGTGGATATATCGTCGACCGTTGCGTTAGCCGATTTCAAAAAACCGGCAAGCGCTTTGGAAGGTTCACCATCAACGTAGGCAGCTTTAACTGCCGGACCTTTACGTTCAACTTGCTGATCGGGTTGACGCTCTCCAACACTAGGCCATAGTGCAGCGATGCGTCTTGGCGTGGCGAAAACCTGCGGCGCGCTGTTGCACAACTCGGCTTTCTTCAGCGCATCGTATAAGCCCTGAGCCAAGTGGTTGGCCAGCACTTCAACCGACGCTGCTGGTAAATCCTCACAACCAATTTCAATGAGTAAGTCTGAAGCATTAGACAGATTAGATTCAGTCATTCGTCTGCTCCTGCTCATTGTCTGAAAGAGCGGACGTTTCTAACAACGGAAAGCCCAAGGCTTCCCTGCGCGCGTAGTAGCTTTCCGCTACCTGCCGCGCCATGGTCCGAACCCTGAGGATGTAACGCTGACGTTCTGTTACCGACAAGGCGTGACGTGCATCAAGCAGGTTAAATGAGTGTGAACCTTTGAGTACTTGTTCGTATGCCGGTAACGGCAGTTCGAGTTCGGTTAACCGAGTGCAGGCTTTCTCACATTCATCGAAGGTGTGAAACAAGGCATCGACATCGGCGTGTTCGTAGTTATAGGCCGACTGCTCAACTTCGTTTTGATGAAACACATCGCCATAAGTCACCACACGATTACCGGAGTGACCCCAAACCAGGTCGTAAACACTTTCCACTTTCTGGATATACATGGCCAAACGTTCAATGCCATAGGCCAACTCACCCAATACCGGCTTACAAGGTAGCCCGCCACACTGTTGGAAGTAGGTGTATTGCGTAACTTCCATGCCATTTAACCAGACTTCCCAACCCAGCCCCCAGGCACCAAGCGTGGGCGATTCCCAGTTATCTTCAACAAACCGAATATCGTGCTCCAGTGCATCGAAGCCGAGTGCTTCCAGCGAGCCTAGATACAAATTCTGCATATCCGGTGGCGAAGGCTTCATCGCTACCTGAAACTGATAATAGTGTTGCAGACGATTCGGGTTATCGCCGTAACGACCATCGGTGGGCCGTCGCGAGGCTTGCGTGTGGCAAGCGTGCCATGGCTCAGGACCAATGGCACGCAGAAACGTTGAACTGTGGAACGTGCCCGCGCCCATTTCCATGTCGTAGGGTTGCTGCACAATGCACCCTTGATCTGCCCAATATTGTTGCAGCAAGGCGACCATACCCTGAAACGTGTTTACATCGTGTTGCTGAGCCGAAGCCAATTGCTTATTCTCCACATGAATTTGGCATTTAAGACGCTAAGTTTACTGGACGCTACCCAAACCGTCGTGCTTATTTCGGTTAAAGGTGTTTGCCACCCAGCATCCTTTCAATCAGACGAAAAACGCGGCCAATTAATCCACCCGAGCCAAGGCGACAGTCTGCTCCAAAAACGCGGGAACAGCCCATGCCGATGCCAGTTCAGTTAAACTATAACCCGCTAATTCAGGCGCGCTCCAAGATTGTGCATCATAATGAGCGCTTGCACTATTATAGTGCGCTCTAGCTAACCGTTATTTATGTAATCTATTGATATTTATACACATTCCAACTACTTCCAAGTTGGTATATGTAATGCAATCTACTAAAGCACCAGGTCGGACGAATGCAGTGCCAACCTATACAACGATGAAAAATTAATACGAGGAAAAGCTGACTATGTCCGCAAGTGATGTTTTAAAGACAATGAAAGACAACGACGTAAAATTCGTCGACTTCCGCTTCACCGACCCGCGCGGTAAAGAAATGCACTTCTCTATGCCTGCCAATCAGGTAGATGAAGACACGTTCGAAGGCGGAAACATGTTCGATGGTTCATCGATCAATGGCTGGAAGAGCATTAATGCTTCCGACATGATCATGATGCCCGACACATCAACCGCGGTTCTGGACCCGTTTGCAGAATCAAGCACACTGAACATCCGTTGCGATATTGTTGAACCAGACACCATGCAGGGTTACGAGCGCGACCCACGCACCGTTGCCAAGCGTGCTGAGGCCTACCTGCAGCAAACCGGTATTGCTGACCAGGCATTTTTTGGTCCTGAACCTGAATTCTTCGTGTTCGACGATGTGCGTTGGAACACCGACATGAAAGGCATGGGCTACTCCATCGATTCAGAAGAAGCGGCGTGGAACAGCGGTAAGAAAATGGAAGGCGGCAACATTGGTCACCGTCCTGGTATTAAAGGCGGTTACTTCCCAGTACCTCCTGTAGATTCACTGGCAGACCTGCGCGCCAACATGTGTTTGGTGCTGGAACAAATGGGTGTTGAGCCTGAAGTACATCACCACGAAGTGGGTACAGCTGGTCAGTGCGAAATTGGAACAAAATTCGATACATTAGTTAAACGTGCTGACGGCGTGCAAACACTGAAGTATGTGGTTCATAACGTTGCACACATGTACGGTCGCACCGCTACTTTCATGCCTAAACCAATCGTTGGCGATAACGGTAGTGGTATGCACGTTCACCAATCACTGTTCAAAGGTGGCGAGAACATGTTCGCTGGCGATCAGTACGGTGGCTTGTCTGAAACTGCGCTTTACTATATTGGTGGTGTTATCAAGCACGCACACGCAATCAATGCTTTCTCCAACGCCTCAACCAACAGCTACAAGCGTTTGGTACCGGGATTTGAAGCGCCGGTTATGCTTGCCTACTCTGCTCGCAACCGCTCTGCATCGGTTCGTATACCTTGGGTATCAAGCCAGAAAGCACGTCGCATCGAAGTGCGTTTCCCTGACCCAACAGGCAACCCATACTTAACGTTCTCTGCCTTGATGATGGCTGGCCTCGACGGCATCCAGAACAAAATCCATCCTGGCGATGCAATGGATAAAGATTTATACGATCTTCCTCCAGAAGAAGAAGCGCAGATTCCTAAGGTTGCAAGCTCTCTCGACCAGGCACTTACCGGTCTTGATAACGATCGTGCATTCCTGACCGCCGGTGGCGTTTTCACCGACGACATGATCGATGCTTACATTGAACTGAAAATGGAAGAAGTGACTCGCCTGCGTATGTCAACGCATCCGGTTGAGTTTGATATGTATTACTCTTGCTAAGAATAATCGCGGTTAGTTGATTGTTCTGAAAGCGTAAAAACGTGGTTGCACCATCATATAGATTGTGATGGTGCAACTTTCTACACACCTCATACAGTTTAGCTACCTAATTCCACTAGTCATCGCATTACAAATAAACGATTGCTAATAATCGATCAATGAATTAAACATCCAAACGTTTTTTTCATGAATAGCAATACGTTGTGTCATCAAGTCTGCTGTAACCTCATCATCAAGATCATCAGCCAATGAGCGCACTAACTTTGCGTTCATTATCACCATAGCGTGGTCTTTTGCGAGCTGTTCAAGCATCTGATTTGCTGTTGGACAATCCTGCTCATCCTTAACGTCCGACAACTCTAAATATGACGCAAGTGACCCCGGAGCCACGAAACCCAACGCACGAATCCGTTCGGCTATCGTATCAACGGAAGCAGCCAGCTCAGTGTACTGTTCCTCGAAAAGCTGATGCAAAGTCACAAACATTGGCCCTCTAACGTTCCAATGATAGTTTTGTGTTTTTAAGTAGAGTGAATAGGTACTGGCAAGCAGCTTTGACAAGCTATCGGCGACTGCCAATCTGCTCGCATCAACAGTATTCAGAATGTGCTGCAAATTCGTTACATCATTTACTCGTGCGTTTTCCACAGTTGAACTCCAATATATCTACCTGACTCACCAGGTTGTACTTTTGATAAAGAATTAGAATCGCTTTTTTGGTTCGGCATGAACCGTATTGAACGGAAAAACAAGCATGGACAGCACTAAAAACCACATTGCTGCCCATGCGATTTCCGACTGCTTTTCTAACTTTCGTTTGGCATTAACACTTTGTCGATAACGTGCACTACACCATTTTTACCCATGATGTCAGTTTCAATAACAGATGCATCGTTAACCATTGCGCCATCAGCTTCAACATTGAAGGCCACTTGCTGTCCAAGCAACGTCTCACCTTTGAGATCGTCAACAATCTCTTTTGCTTCAAGCTCATCGGTTACTACGTGATAGCTGAGCACATCTTTGAGTCTGTCTTTACTCTCAGGACTAAGAAGCTCCGCCAGGGTTTCCTCGGGTAGCATCTCAAAAGCATCGTCTGTTGGCAAAAACACAGTTACGCCTTCAGCGTTCTCCAGCGTTTCCCCAAGCCCTGCAGCATCTACCGCTTTAAGAAACATGGAAAATTGCCCTTTTTCTTCAGCGATATCGATGATATTAGCTTTGTTTGTCATACCCGCATAAGCGGAGCCTAAGGTCGCCACTGATGCCACAACGGCCAATATAGACGACTTTATATAACGCTTCAAAATCATTACCTGTCTCCAATTCATCTAAATTTACAGTGTTGCCCTTTACGGGACACATAGGAGATAGGGGCTAGTGTATGTTTTTAAATTCGTTTTTTTCGAACCCATACTCAGGAAATAGTTACTGAACAGCCAATTTGGTTACCAAGCTTCACGGCACTATCTAAACGCTGTGCGTTACTCCACAGACTCACTTTTAGCACCATGTGCAGGTAACGCTTTGTGCAGCACAAACAACGCCGCTAGCGCAGACAACGTCGAGGCAATCAAAATACCCAGTTTATCCCCGGTATAGTATTCGCCACCACTGTGCTCGAACGCGAGCCCGGCGATAAACAGCGACATCGTAAAGCCTATTCCACAGGTAAAGCCCACACCGAGTATTTGTTTGAGTGTCACCCCTTCAGGCAACTTAACCAGCCCCAATGCTGCAGCACCGCCAGCAAAAAACATGATGCCTAACGGCTTTCCAACAAGCAGCCCGAAGACAATGCCCAGAGTAACTGGATGAGAAATATCAGCCCAGCCAACACCTGCCAAACTCAGACCGGCATTCGCAAAAGCGAATATGGGCAAGATAAAATACGCCACAGCACCGTGCAGATTGTGCTCAAGCGATTTAAGCGGAGATGTACCATCTTTCGATCGCATAGGTATACATAATGCGAGTAGCACGCCTGCAAGTGTTGCATGCACTCCCGACTTCAGAACAGCAACCCACAAGACAACGCCAACCAGCAAATACATGGATGTACGCACAACGCCCAGCAAGTTCATAAACACAGCAACAGCGAGCGCAGCAGCGCCTGTAGCCAGTGCTGCGAACGAGAGATCTCCTGAATAAAATATGGCGATGATTATGATTGCGGCCAGATCATCCAGTATTGCCAACGTTAGTAAGAACACTTTTAGCCCTACCGGTACACGGCTACCAAAGACACTTAAAAGCGCCAATGCAAAAGCAATATCGGTAGCAACGGGGATGGCCCAACCATCCATCGCTACCTTATCACCGAGATTGAATAACACGTAAATGGCTGCTGGTACCACCATGCCACCGATAGCGCCAAGCCCTGGCAGCACAATATTCGCAGGATTTGAGAGCTGACCATCGAGCACCTCACGTTTTATTTCCATGCCGATAAGAAAGAAAAATATCGCCATTAGCCCATCGTTTATCCACAGGAGCAGTGGCTTGGCGATGATCAGATTTCCAATTTGCACCGAGACAGGCGTATCGATCAGCCCTTTATAAAATTCATTCAAGGGGCTATTGGCAATGACCAACGCCAGAATAGCCGTAAATAACAGCAGCACACCACCAGCTGATTCGAGCTTCATGAATTCGGTAAGCGCCTTTGTGGCCCGTTGGCGTTTGCTCAGAGTTGTTTCGTTCATAGTTTCAATTTTTTTTGTTAATCAAGCGCCAATGATGTGCGGGCAGAGTCCGCTATCTCACCAACCAATGGGTGCTTTATTTTTTTATCCAGCGTAATAGCATAATAACGCTCTTTAAAATCATCCAAGCCAATCACTAATTTGCATCCGGTGGCTCTTTCAATTTCGGTTCGAATATTCAGTGGGGCGATGAACATACCACGCCCCGCAGCCGCCATAGCCTTTATCAGCCCACTATCGCTGCACTCGGCAACGATACGTGGTGTTATACCATGTTGTATAAACCAGTCTTCGCCAGCTCTTCGTAAAGGACTGCTTTCTGTTGGAAGCAGCATTGGCGCATCTGTCAGTCCGTCTAGAGAAACCTTATGATACCGTTTCCACAGCATAGGCGGCGCGAACAAGGCCAACTTACTTTGGCCAAGTGCGTGAATGTAGATTTTTGAAGACTCATCAACAGGAACCGATTGATCGGACAAAATCAAATCAAGCTCATGCTTCTTGAGAGCTGCCGCCAGCGTTGGCAGATTCCCTTCCAAACAAACGATCTGAACATTGGAATCAAAAGCTGGTTTAAGCAGTTGCTCAACGGCAATTTTTGGCAGTGTTTCGACAATGCCAACGGTTAGTTCATGAGCAACGTGCTTTTCGTTGCCACGCATGAATTGGGACAACTCTGAACCCAGTGAAAAAATCTCATCAGCAAAACCTTTAACAACGTTTCCCTGCTCCGTGAGCACGAGCCGCCTGCCGGACTTTTCAAACAGGGACGTGCCAGTTGCCTCTTCCAGTAATTTGATCTGGGTGCTGATGGTTTGAGGTGTGAGATATAGCCGTTTGGATGCATTGGCAATTGAGCCTGCGTCTGCGACATTCCAGAAATAAAATAAATGGTTGTAGTTGATATGACGCATTCGCGGTTCGTAATAGTGATCAATTTTGTAGATCGAACAAGGGAGGCCCGGGCAACTTACTCGCACCGGGCTCCCCGTAAAACAGCCGGTTTAATTCAGTGTTAGAGCTGAAAACAACGCTTGACTGTTTCGCTGAATCAGGACAGGCACAGGTTTACCACGCGGAGCCTCCTTTATCAACTCCTGCAACTGCCTGGGCGAGGTGATGTTGGTTTGATTGAACGACACCAATATATCACCACTTCTCATTCCCGCTGCAGAGGCCGGACTATCCGGCGCGACTTGCTCTATAAGAACGCCGATTCCACCAGTTGATTGCTTCTGCGCAGATGAGAGTTCGCCGATCACTACACCTAACCCGGATTCATTCTTTCCGTTTTCTGCTGACGATGTTGCTCTGCCATCATCGTCAAGTTCGGCAATGGTCACATTTAGCGTAATGGCTTCATTGTTCCGCTGAACTTGCATTTCAACGTCTTCACCAACTGGCACAAGACCAACCAGCGGCGGCAAATCAGACGATTTTCGAATGTCTGTTCCATTGAATGACAGAATCACATCTCCCGGCTGTACACCTGCTTGCTTTGCCGGACTGTCGTCGGTTACACGAGATACCAGTGCCCCTTGGGGCCGCTGCAAGCCAAATGATTCTGCCAGGGGTTGGTCAACATTCTGTATATATACGCCTAGCCAACCACGACTCACATATCCGTTCGACTTAAGCTGCTCAACCACTGACATAGCCACGTTAATCGGAATGGCAAATGACAAGCCCATGTAGCCGCCAGAGCGGGAGTAAATTTGTGCATTCACACCAATGACATTTCCCTCTGTATCAAACAATGGCCCTCCAGAATTACCGGGATTTACAGCAGCATCGGTTTGGATAAAAGGAACATAGTTTTCGTTTGGCAGGCTACGAGACACGGCCGATACAATGCCTTGGGTTGCTGTGTACTCAAAACCAAATGGCGAACCAATAGCTAACACCCATTGACCGACATTCACATCGTCGGAATCACCGAGCGATACGGTTGGCAAATCATCTGCCTCAATTTTTAATAACGCAATATCGCTGCGCTCATCACTTCCGATGATTTCTGCCGAGTACTCCGAGCGATCGGTTAACAGGATACGTACTTCGTCGGCGTTATCCACAACATGCGCGTTGGTGACAATATAACCGTCTTCAGAGATGATAAACCCCGACCCAAAACCTGAACGTGGTTGCGGTTGCTGCTGAGGCAGGTTGTCAAAAAAATACCTGAATTGCGGTGGTAGTTCAGGTAACTGGTTTGTCGATTCCGCTGGGCCTGTTTGCCCTGTTACCGTTACTTTTACCACTGCTTTACCATGATCGTTAACGAGCTTTTCAAAGTCAGGAACCTGCAATGCCTGTGCATTAGCAGTAAACAGAGCAGACAACATTATTAGTAGCAGCGTCGTTACTTTTACCATGCTCGAGTTACGTGCGCTTGCGTAAACAAAGGGCCTTTTACCGAGCCATGATTGGCTGGCTTGAGCTAAAGATCGAACGAAAATTCGATCTTGTGCAATGTAATTTGCCATGAAGAATCTCCTTGCGGTTTAAAATTTGGTTGATCGTTAATCTCCGCGAAATCATGGTGTGTTAATTCGAAAATTCAACACATGCCCAATTGAGAAAAAGTCATAATTTGACTCCGCTCCGCAGCACCGTGTTCTCTATCGTTTTTAACTGATAGACAATCAGAAAAAAACTGACAATTTGTGGCTTAGTAAATCGTGAACTCAGCCGTTTTTATTCACGCTGATAACACGGTCGGGCGTTCCTCTGGGCAGCTCGAGCGATGAACCAGACACGCTGATACAGAGCCAGTCGGGTGCGTCTGTTTTGCGTTCAGCCAGCCCTATGTCGATAACCAGTTAGCATTTTGCAAAATTCACGTGCATGACTGACCCGCCAAGTGATGCTGAATGGACTGAAAAATGCATTTTCCAGTGGCATGAGACCGCTGTTTTCCAACGTCAAATCAATCATGGCCAAGCAGGTAATTCGGTTTGCGCATGGGCTTTGTCAACCGGCCATTCTCGGTGCGGCTGCACTGTTTTTTGCGTTGCAAACTGTCGATGCCGTGGCTGGTGCTATTTATAAATCGGTTGATAAAGATGGCAACATCGTTTTCACCGACCAACCTCTGGAAGGCGCAGAATCGCTGAACGAGGCGGCACAGAAAACCAAAGAGGCGCTGGAAGCAGAAGAAAACGTGAGCAGCGAATCTTCTGTATCCCCAACAGCTGACGAGCCTGACTCTGAAACCGAAGGGGTACTAGTGGCGCCAGAACCCAAGAATCCCCCAAAAGCTACGTATGTCGAGCCCAAGGAACCAGCAACATTCCTACCGGTGACAACCATAGAGATTCTTACGCCCATTCACGATGCCATCCTGCAAGACCCTTTGGGCAATACATGGGTGGAGTTTCAATCCTATCCAACGCCCATGCATGAGAGTGGCCTGACAGCTCAGCTATGGATGGACGACATACTCATCGCCAGTGGCAAACGACCCATGCTCAGCCTGCCCCCGCCGGAGCGCGGTACGCGCGTGCTGCAGGTGAAGTTGGTTGATGAGAAAGGTCGATTGTATTTGTCTTCTGAGAAAACACAGATTCACGTTAAGTATCGCGTCGCTGGCCAGTAGCCTCTGATTTGACCACCGAACTCTGAGGCACACCGCCTCACATCAACATCGTCTAAATTCAATGACTGCCGCGTCGCCTACCAGATCGACTTTCAACCCTGATCGCACCTTTTAGGTGCGCTTTTTCCCCTTGATGCATTATTATAGTGCATTCTATTTTTCTCCAATTCGGACACTTGAAATCATATCTAATTGATTTTTATACAATTATTATCTTAAAAACGGCAATGTTACCAACCCGATTACAGGGTTCGAGAATTGCACCATTCAGGAAACGATGACCACTCAAACCGAAACATTTGGAGAATTTGCGCTTCTCGATCAGCTGTCCACTGCAGTGATACTGCTCGACGACAATTTGCGGATTGTGTACCTGAATGCCGCTGCAGAACAACTGCTCAGCGCCAGCATGAGCAGAACGCTGGGCAAAAAGCTGATTCAAGTTGTCAATATCTCCGATGCCCTGCTCACACGATTACGCGAAGCGATTGACAGTGGCCAACCCTACACAGATCGCCAAGCCATTATTGAACCTCACGGCCTGGAGCCCAAGGTGGTCGACTGCTCTATAACGCCACAGATTACCTCTAACAATCAACGCGGCTTACTTATTGAAATCGATGCGCTCGATCGCTCACTGCGTATCGCGCGGGATGAAGCTATTCTTGCGCAGCAAGAGCACTCGCGCTCGTTACTCCGCGGGTTGGCACACGAAATAAAAAATCCGTTGGGCGGCCTTCGAGGTGCGGCGCAACTACTCGACAAACAACTGGAAGATCCTGAACTACACGACTACACGTCCATCATTATTCAGGAAGCAGACCGACTACGCTCACTGATCGATCGCATGCTTGGCCCCGTGTCGAAACCCAAACGCGACATCGTTAATATCCATGAAGTGCTCGAACATGTTAGAAAAATTTCACGCGTCGGTGCGCCGCAAAGCGTTGATATAACATTCGACTACGACCCCAGCATTCCTGAGTTCTACAGCGATCGCGACAGACTCGTGCAAGTGCTGTTGAACATCGCCGGTAACGCCATCAATGCCGTGGGTGATAAAGGCAACATTGTTTTTCGTTCGCGCGTAATCAGTAGCTTCACGATCGGTTCAGAACGCCATCCATTGGTTGCTGCATTGGAAATACGTGACGACGGACCGGGCGTTCCAGCTGCATTGTTAGATCAGATTTTCTATCCGATGGTATCGGGTACCGATATGGGTACCGGCCTCGGACTCTCTATTGCGCAGTCCATTATGAATCAGCTTGGTGGACTCATTGAATGTGAAAGCGAACCGGGCAATACCGTGTTCACCGTATTAACCCCATTGGAGATTTTATGAACGACGAATACGTATGGGTTATCGACGATGATAAGTCGATTCGCTGGGTGTTGGAAAAAGCCCTTAAACAGGCGAATATGGAAGTCACAACGTTTGAATCTGCGGACGATGCGTTGCAGCTTATTCGCGACAATGCCATCCCACCAAACGTTGTGATTAGTGACATACGAATGCCCGGCTCGGACGGGTTATCACTGTTGAAACAACTTAAAGCAATACACCCGGACTTACCGGTGCTTATCATGACCGCCTACTCCGATCTGGATAGCACGGTAACCGCATTTGAAGAAGGTGCGTTTGAGTACATCGCCAAACCGTTTGATGTCGACAGTGTTATTGAGAGAACCAAACGCGCATGTGAGGTTCGTCGTGATGAGCAAAAACGCCCGGCAAAAGAGACCAGCACAGAAAAAAAAGAGAAAACAGCAGACGAGCTTATTGGCGATGCGCCTGCAATGCAGGAAGTGTTCAAAGCCATTGGCCGATTGAGTAAATCAAAAATTACGGTACTAATTAATGGCGAATCGGGAACGGGTAAGGAATTAATCGCACACGCGCTGCATCATCATAGCCCCCGTTCTGAGAAGCCATTTGTGGCATTGAACATGGCAGCCATTCCGCATGACTTAATGGAATCTGAACTATTCGGACATGAGAAAGGCGCATTTACCGGCGCTCAGTCGACCCGTATCGGACGTTTTGAACAAGCCGACGGTGGCACACTGTTTCTCGATGAAATCGGCGATATGCCAGCCTCTTCGCAAACGCGTTTATTGCGTGTTCTGGCAGATGGACAGTTTTATCGGGTTGGTGGCCACACGCCTATACAGGTCGATGTACGCATTGTGGCGGCAACGCATCAGCACCTTGAAGAGCTGGTTGAGAAAAAACAGTTCCGTGAAGATCTTTTCCATCGCCTGAATGTCATTCGCATAGAAGCACCGCCACTACGTGAACGCCGTGAAGATATTCCTATGCTGTTAACGCATTTTCTGGACAAGGCCGCTGTTGAGTTGAATGAAACACCCAAAGTGATGACGCCTGAATTTAAAGCTTATATCACGGCTTTACCTTGGCCTGGAAATGTACGCCAATTACAAAATATTGCTCACTGGCTTACCGTTATGGCCAGCAACAATGAGCTGGAGATAAGCGACTTACCGAAACACAATCAGGAACTTCCCACCGACGCAGACACAAACTGGGAAGCAAGCTTTCGCCAATGGGCTAATAAAGCACTGCACGACGGTGAAGTTAATCTGTTACCCAAAGCAACCAGCGTATTTGAGAAGATACTGATACAGGTTGCGCTGAACAAAACGCAGGACAAGCGGCAAGAGGCTGCGCGGTTGTTGGGTTGGGGGCGTAATACATTGACAAGGAAGATTAAGGAGTTGGAGCTGGAGTAGTTGAGCTATACGATGCCGCGAGATCTCACCAATACGCCTTAATTAGCGCGCATTACGTGGGAAGTTAACTAAAATTCGCAAGCAAAAAAACAAACCACCAGTTAAACCATTGGGCAACCGTGCCCACATTTCGAAATTATAGAAACCGGAAAGTCTGGTTAAAGCCAATTCGCGTTACTGGTGGCTATTTGTACTCACCCACCGCAGCATATCTTTCATTAGCTCATTAACTGGAAGCAATTCAACATCTTTTTTTGAATATCCAAGGGCGATGAGATCATCGTAATTCTTACCCATGAAGTCTATGTAGGCACCCCAAACGGCAGCTGGCCCTTTAGGCCGATGAAGCATATGCGAGGCCAACCAATTTCTCACTTCAGTTGTTACTAGTTCAGGCTCTGCACCGTGAGTTGCTATATCAGAATTAGAAATATCTGAAATTGCTGCCTGATATCGGAATTTCTCTTCTTCAAGAATTAAACAACGCTTAGATTTTAGCTTGCCGGCTCCATACATTCTGCAACCAACGTCGAGCCCTAGCTCAAAAGGCATGTTCAAGCGGAATAATTCACCTTTAGTTTTGGCCTTAAGTCGCGACAAATCATGGATTCCATACTTCGATTCCCGTATCAGTTTTGCTATCTTTTCAATACGCGGACTGCCTGAATCTAACGCTTCTAATGCAATTCTTGGTGTGAACCCCAAGTAGATAATGGTGAAAAGCAATGGTCGTAACAGACTGATATATGCTTGATCGAACGGACAGTTAACGAATACATTTTTTTCGAAATCCATTTCAACCCCTTATGTTCAGCCTTTTGATTTTTTTGGATCATTGCCGTAACTATCCCTGTCACGAATTGTTCCGTCTTTCTTGTGAATATAAAGTTCTGCCTTATCTTTCTTGGCGTGAGATCGCGCGTAAGCTATCGCCTGCGCCTGTGTATCAAACACACGAGAAGCGCGCTCAGAACCTGATCTACGAACGCTCCATCCATTGTCAGAATTCGGAACTACATGCCTATCTTTCTTTGACATATTTTCTTCCAGTTGAAATGAATACTTTGCACTAAATTATCTCACAGACTGCCACGGCGTATTACAGAACAACTATAAAATCAGTACAGTGGTATTTAACAGTACGCCTGACAGAGAATCGTATAACCCCCCGTGTTGATCAACTTGTTAAGGATAGGGCTGGCACATACAGCCCTTATTTTAATAATTGAACATATGGGCCGCTACCCAGCCATTAGTCCACAACGTTAAGTCGAATTTCCGCGCCATCGGGCAAGTTTTGTATCTGCTTCGCTATGTCACCCGATAGACTAATTATCTCTGCAAGTGGTGCAGTCTTGATATTAGAGGCTTCGTATTTCCCACCCAGGACGCTTGGAATTGCCAGGCAATATTTGCGGCCTTTTTGTAGAGAACCAGCGCTTTGCTTTGCTTGCTCGACAAGTGCTGACATATGCCAATCTGTAAGAAACTCTTGGTTTTTCGAGAGACTATTTAGCTGATTTTCATCTTGGGCTATAACTTCGCAATAAACATCTTCGGGACAAATACGCCAATACCGCCCGTTTACATCTCTGACAATCAGATTACCGAAATCATTGTCACCCACTACCTCTATTGGCTCTATTCCAGCCCAACCCCAACTATTACGAATTTCAGCAATTAAGTTCATAACACCACGCAATCAGTTAGCGTACACGTCTTCGTTAGAACACATCGTACTTACAATTACTGACATAACACCAGTACATTATCTCATTGTATAAGAAGGTAATGAAAATGCCATCGCGTTCATTGAAAGGTTCGTAACTGAAGTCTCCAACCAGCTCTCGCACTGGTATTGAATCAAACCCACCTACTGGGATATCAATACTGCCAAGGGGATCAAATGGAAGTTCGCTAGAATTAGTATCAGCGTCATCTGTGCCAAACACTAGGTTTATTTCTTGATCAGTTAGGCTTGGAGCTTCAACTACTACAGTTTCCGAAGAGGAGCATCCAAGTGTGATCAATGGGACAATTGATAGCAGTAATTTATTCACTATTATCCTATTGCATATCAACCCTAGATATTTTAACTAACTGCACTCAGCTTAAACAGACTAGCGACATTTGGACATCTGCAACGCCTTCTCGTGGCTCGTAATACCAGTTGAGTTCCACATATACTGCTTGAAATGTATTCTTACAAATACCTGGCTTCTAAGGTTACTCCCAACGCAAATCCATAGTGCTTATAGTAGTACGGCATGCAAATCAATATCACTATAACCGAAACAATAAACGTGACACTTGGCTTCATGCCAAAACGCTCACAAATTCTATCTATTAAAGTATAAGCTATTGCCACTACTGGATAGTTTATTTCCCCCACAATCCAGAACCACGCTTGAGGGCCTGTTATTTCACCTATCTTGAAATAATAAATGATCGGCCAGGACACGGCCCACAATAGACTTGCGAATAGGAATCGTTTAATACGTGAATTTAATATAATTGCGATTTCCAAGTAGGACTGGTTCAATCGAGTGAGAACGACAGTCTGGAAGTTGCACCGCTTTCACCAATAAAAACATTTGAGTGGTTATCTCAACAAATTCAAATTTAACAACCTATACCTATATAACGTAAGCTGATAGAGGAGTGATTAGTACGGCAAACAATAACGACTAGCTTGCAGTTACACTCTGGATGTGTTCTGGCGTAGCGCGCTGAGCGCAACTGAATCTTCCATCGACGCATTAGACGTCACGACCCACTTTGCTTATATACAGACTGTCGATTTCTACCCAGCCATTTTCATCCAGCGTAACACCGGCGGCTTCAGGCTTGTGCCTAAGCACCAAACTAAGATACTTGCTTGTATTCGTATTGCTCGTGCTCATTGGAGCATTTTACTATGAAAAGTTATTGCTGAACGGGAGAGTATGATTGGTTATAGACTAAGTGCTACTTGGCAACACACCCTTACTCACACCTTTATCCCCAGCCTTACCCATCGTAGAATAAATCACCGCAACCACGACCACAGCCCCTGCAATGTTCAGCCACAACTGCAACGGAATAAATGCTGCAACACCACCGGCAACAATAATCACCAATTTCCACCAAGGCATTGGCCCTTCTGAATAGCGCTGCAACAGTGCGTTAAACGCATAGATGCCAAACAATGAGAAAAAACCAATCTGACATTTTTCCAGCCAGGTGCCTGTAACCAGCGGTGTGTACGCAAACATTAACGGCACAATGTACAAGCCTTTAGCAATTTTCCAGGCTTCAACACCGGTGCGCATTGGGTGGGAACCTGCTATTCCTGCAGCGGTAAACGCCGCAAGGCAAACCGGTGGGGTTACGTTACTGTCCTGACTTAACCAGAACACAATAAGGTGTGCTGTTAACAAATAGCCAATCATTAATTCCGGGTTAACCAAGGTTGGGCGCAATACAATGGCCAACTCAAATGGCATTGACGACATAAGCTCCCGCGCGGCAGCAATACTTAAACCATCCGCGAGGTTCGCCACATGCGGCGAATCAACCAACATGAATGACGCAGCCACAACAGGGTCCTGAATACCCTGAACCAGCATAGTCACGATGTGCACATCGGCCAACATACCAGCAAGCGCTGGTGCCGAAAGAATCGATAGAACAATATAAGCCGCTGTTACCGGCAAGCCCATACCTAATACCAGCGACGCTAAAGC
>CAKZUP010000186.1 GCA_937922945.1 uncultured Granulosicoccaceae bacterium | reverse complement strand
ACTGTTTCTCGGTACCGTCGCCGCAGGCGGCACCTTGGGCATACTCATACCGCCTTCGATCAATTTAATTTTATATGGCCTATTAACCGATACGTCGGTACCTGAGCTTTATCTGGCAGGCTTTGTACCCGGGCTACTGCTAGCATTGCTATTCATGCTCACAGTCATTGTTCTGTGCAAGTTAAAACCGGAATGGGGTGGTACACCCGTTGTGGCTACGTGGAAAGAGCGTCTTTATTGCTTGCCGTCCCTGTTGCCTCCCATTGGCATCTTTGTCGTGGTTGTGGGTTCTATTTATGCAGGTTTGGCTACACCTACCGAGGCTGCCGGGCTGGGGGTTGTTGCAGCGTTGGTCTTGGCGTTTTTCAATGGAAAGCTCACTATCACCATGTTGCGTGAAGCCATTGAAGGCACGATGCGAACAACCTCAATGATCATGTTGATCATTGTTGCAGCGGTTTTTTTAAATTTTGTGTTATCCATAATAGGGCTCACACAGGCGCTAGCAGATTTTGTTACCGGTTTAGGCATGTCGCCCATGCAAACCATGCTGCTTATTGTGCTTATATTGTTAGTGTTGGGTTGTTTTATGGAAACGCTAAGTATGCTGTTAACCACTGCGCCGTTAATAACACCTATTGTGATTGCGCTGGGTTTTGACAGCGTCTGGTTCGGCATATTACTCATGGTGTTGCTGGAAGCAGCTCTTATAACACCACCTATCGGAATCAATTTGTATGTTGTTCAGGGTATCCGCAAACGAGGTGGGATGCTTGATGTCATGATTGGCGCAGCACCCTTTGTGCTTACGATGTTTTTCATGATCGCGTTGCTTTTACTCTTTCCGCAAATAGCGCTTTGGTTGCCTTCGTTGGTGTACTAAACAACGTCGCATTTTCCAGCCGGTTTTATTTTTCTTATCCTTTTAATTGTAGGAGGCTTCATTGTGTGGCATTTTTGGGTTGATCGTGGAGGTACCTTCACCGATATCGTGGGTGTTGGTCCAGACGGAAAAATGGTTTCTCATAAACTATTATCTGAAAATCCTGAGCAATACCACGACTCTGCTGTGGCGGGGATTCGGCAGCTAATGGGCCTATCAGCCGATGAGGCGTTCTCTTCGAACAGTATCAAGACCGTTAAAATGGGCACCACGGTAGCCACCAATGCCTTGCTCGAGCGAAAGGGTGACGAAACGCTGCTGTTGATAACCAAAGGGTTTAAAGATCTACTCAGAATTGGTTACCAAAACAGACCCTCGTTATTCGATTTACATATCAAATTGCCCGATTTGTTGTACTCCCATGCAGGCGAGATAAAGGAGCGTCTGGATGCATCGGGCGGCGTGGTGGTGCCGGTTGATTTACTACAAGCTAATACGCAGTTGCTGGAAGCTTTTAATGCTGGTGTCAGAAGCGTTGCTATTGCGTTTATGCATTCGTATTTGAACCCTGAGCATGAACAGGCTGTAGCTCGGCTTGCTGAAGAGATCGGCTATACGCAGGTGTCAACCAGTTCTCAGACTTCAAAACTTATCAAGCTGGTGGGTCGTGGTGATACAACCGTTGTCGATGCTTATTTATCGCCAATATTAAATCGCTATGTGCAACAGGTAAGTGATGCGTTAAGTGTTCAATCGGGTGTTTGTGAGCGGTTATTTTTTATGCAGTCAAATGGTGGATTAACGGATGCCGCTTTTTTTAAAGGTAAAGATTCCATTTTATCCGGCCCTGCAGGTGGTGTTGTCGGGATGGTTAAAACAGCAGAGCTGGCAGGCTTTGATAAATTAATTGGCTTTGATATGGGCGGCACGTCTACCGATGTTTGTCACTATGCTGGCGAATTGGAACGCTCGTTTGAAACCCACGTAGCTGGCGTGCGAATGCGTGCGCCCATGATGAATATTCATACCGTGGCAGCAGGTGGAGGGTCGATACTGAGTTTCAATGACGGTCGATATCAGGTTGGGCCTGAGAGCGCGGGGGCGAATCCTGGGCCTGCCTGCTATCGGCGTGGCGGTCCATTAACGGTAACCGATTGCAACGTCATGCTCGGTAAGATCAACCCGGCGCATTTTCCAAATGTGTTTGGAAAAAATGCCGATGAAGCACTCGATGCTGAAATTGTGCGTCGCAAGTTTGAAGCGCTTGCAAACGAGATTGCCAGAAAAACCGGTAGTGAGTTGCTCTCACCAGAGCAAGTGGCAGAAGGTTTTTTGCAGGTGGCAGTGCAAAACATGGCTCGAGCCATAAAGCGCATCTCGGTAGAGCGCGGCTATGATGTCACGCAATACACATTAAACTGTTTTGGTGGAGCCGGTGGCCAGCATGCCTGTCTGGTTGCCGATGCGTTGGGTATGAAGCGCGTATTCATCCATCCTTACGCGGGTGTTTTATCAGCCTTCGGTATGGGCCTGGCCGATATTCGAGAGCTGGTTGAAGCGCAGTTCGATAAGCCAATTGAGTGTATTGGTGAAGCTAATGCTGTCATCTTGGAATTAAGTGAGAGTGCCGAGCAAGCGGTCATCAATCAGGGCATCGAAGCATCGTGTGTGGAGGTGATGTGCAGCGCGCATATTAAATACGCTGGTTCTCATCAGTCGTTACCAGTTGAGTTTGGCGATGCTGACAGCATGCGGCAGAGATTCAACGACGCACACACCGCTCGTTTTGGTTTTATATCGCCAGATCGTGAATTAGTTATAGAAATGTTGAGTTGCGAAGCGGTAGGTGCAGTTCACTCGACTATAAAAGCGCAGGTTGCAACCACGACAGACGATACCGATGCAGGCAGCGTGAACATGGTTTCCGAAGGCGTGTCGCAGCGTACGCCAATACGCGACCGAGCCAGTTTGCAAGTTGGTGATTCGGTAAGCGGTCCTGGCATTCTCACAGAGACCACCGGCACTGTTGTAATTGAAGCGGGTTGGCAGGCAACGGTTGATGAGCACGAGAATTTAATTCTCGAGCGCTATGAGGAAAAGCAGCGAGACACGGCGCTGGGCACAAACGCCAACCCCGTTATGCTTGAGGTGTTCAACAACCTCTTCATGTCGATAGCAGAGCAAATGGGGTCGACCTTAGCTAACACGGCCTACTCAGTTAATATCAAGGAACGGCTCGATTTTTCATGCGCCTTATTTGATGCCGATGGAAACCTTGTTGCCAATGCGCCACATGTTCCGGTCCATTTAGGTTCGATGAGCGAAAGCGTTAAGACTATAGCTCGTCTAAACGAACACCGAATGCGTCCCGGTGATAGCTATATGCTCAATGCACCGTTTAATGGTGGTACCCATCTGCCCGATGTTACGGTGATTACACCGGTGTTTGATAAAGCCGGCGAGAACATACTCTTTTTTGTGGGTTCACGAGGGCATCATGCCGATATTGGCGGCAAAACACCGGGTTCGGCGCCCCCAGATAGCCAACACATTGATGAAGAGGGTGTTGTTATCGATAATTTTTTATTGGTAGAAGCCGGTGTTTTGCGCGAACAGGCACTCCGCGAGCTTCTGGCATCCGGGCGTTTCCCGTGCCGGAACATCGACGATAACGTGTCAGACATCGAAGCACAAATTGCTGCGAATAAAACCGGTATTCGTGAAATCCACAAAATGATCGATCAGTTTTCCTCAGAGGTGGTGCAAGCGTACATGGGGCATGTTCAGGATAACGCGGAAGCCTCTGTACGGCGTGTGATTGAAACGCTAAAAGATACAACGCACACCTATGCGTTGGATAGTGGCGCTCAAATACAGGTTCGTATTGAGTTGGATAAAGCAGCTCAAGGGGCAACGATTGACTTCACCGGTACATCTCCACAAGATCCGGGTAATTACAATGCGCCACTGTCTATTTGTCATGCGGTTGTGTTGTATGTGTTCCGTACCTTGGTCGGCACGGACATACCGCTGAATCAAGGCTGCTTGAAGCCGCTGGATATTATCGCGCCCAAAGGGTCCATGATAAATCCTGTTTATCCTGCGGCGGTTATTGCGGGTAATACCGAAGTGAGTCAGGCAATTGCTGATTGTCTGTTTTCAGCATTGGGTGTTATCGCCGGCTCCCAGGGTACGATGAATAATTTTGTCTGGGGCAACGATCAGTTTCAAAATTATGAAACCATCGCCGGGGGGACAGGCGCTGGTCCGGGTTTTCAAGGTGCTAGTGGTTTGCACTCACACATGACCAATACCTTAATGACCGATCCGGAAGTCTTGGAAACCCGCTTCCCTGTTCGTGTTGAAACGTTTGCCTTAAGAACCGATTCTGCAGGCGTTGGAGAATGGCAGGGTGGTGAAGGTATTCATCGCGCGCTACGAGCGCTGGAGTCAATGACGGTCACAACCCTGTCATCGCACCGAATAACTCAACCCAGTGGCGGCGCTGGAGGTGGCGATGGTGCGATCGGTGAGAATCGTGTTATCAGGACGAGCGGTGATGTGATACCACTGGCTGGCAATGATGTTTGTGAATTGCATGCTGGTGATATCTTCGATATGAAAACACCCGGCGGAGGAGGTTGGGGAGAGGCGTAACAGGAGAGCTGAATTTATTCAGTTGCGCATTGGAGAAGCACGTGCCATCTTTTGGCACGTGCGTCTTTATTTCGCTCAATATTATTATTTAGCACGATTGCTTGAATGTATCGGCGCACGGTGATAACTGCGCCTTCTTTTTAAGGAGAGCGATCAAGGCGG
>CAKZUP010000185.1 GCA_937922945.1 uncultured Granulosicoccaceae bacterium | reverse complement strand
CTGTGCATCTGTATGCCGCCGGCCTTGTCTGTACCTGAAAATTTACCGACACCAAGAAACCATGATTGGGTGTTAACTGATCTAAAGCTCTGTATTCCTGGAAGCATGGCATCGAATGTACTCACTACATTTGGCGCGTGTGAGCTTGTGAACATCAGGCCAAATGAAGATCATCACATCACGATGACCTTTAACCACGGCAAGCTGTCCAGAAAACACATCTTTCCTGAGCTTCAACTGACTATTGAATATTAAACATGCCTTGAGTGGCACTCAGCGCAAATAAAACAGCAACGCCAAAAAACCAAACATCATCACGCGCTTGCTTTAAACGACATTGCTGCCGAATTTTTCGCTCAAACATTGATTCTGTGTGTTTTGCTTTGTGTTTACGCTTGTACATGATCGATACCCGCTAAGTTTGCTAGAACAACTGCAGTGTATCGATGAACAGGGTTCAGACCGAGGTAATTATACCGAGCACGTAAGGCAAGAAGACACTAACCGGCTATGAGCGAAGAAAATTTAGCCAACATTTGTTCTGCGCGTGCATCCCAGCGATTATGTACCATAGCCTCCTGCCCGCTTCGTTGATAGGCGGCAATACGCTCCGGGTCGTTTTGCAAAGCCAACAACGTTTCACGCATTTGAGCTGGCGACGCTACCTGAATAACGGCATCCTCCATACCCATATCAGCAACTGTGCGTGGGTTGAGCGATTCAGTGACGACGACACAGCCACTGGCTAGCGCTTCGAATATACCGGTTTCAAAATCATCAACGCTTTCATCCGCGTAGTGAATGTTGACTGCAATTTGACTGGTTCGCAGATCATCAAAGTAAGGGTTGCCATAGCGACCGCTAACAACATCAACGATATCCCCTACCTCATCTAACCAGGCCTTTCTTCTTGGCGAAACATTACGGTTGAATATGGCAAAACGCGTTCGCTTCTCATCACCGCTATGATTTTCCAAAGCACCGGCATTATGCATAACCGAGCTGCGGGAAGACAGATGCGGAAACTCACTTTCTATCACCGACTGACAAGTATAGGTATGCAAATAAACCCAATCGAGCTGGGCGTTTTTACTCAATAACCGATCGACATCGCGCCGCCTGATTAAAGGCTCGGTACTCCAGAAAACCACTGGCACATTGAATATTTTGCTAATCGATGATGGCATTTTTTCTGCGCGCTGGATTAAAACCACATCGGGCTTAAACGTATCGGCGATACCAAACAGTTCATGTCGAATGAGGAACCAGGGTTTGAACTTCTTGCGACGAGCACGATAATCGAAACGACCAACTGTATGCCCAGCTCGTTCGAAAGCGTTAGCCATCCAATGTTCAGCCCCCCATCCAATATGATGGTGGACTGCGATATACAAAATTTTCACACGCGGAAATTTGAATTAGGTTAAGCGGGCGCGCTGATCGAATTATTTTCAATCAGATCTGGTTCACCAATGTGATAGCCCTGAGCGAAATCGATTCCAATGTCGCGCACAGCATTGAGTAAACGAGGCGATTCTATAAATTCGGCAATGGTTCGTTTACCCATTGACTTGCTCATTTCGTTAATGGCCTTTACTAATGTGAAGTCCGTTGGGTCGTCAAGGATATCTTTCACCAACAAACCATCTATCTTCAGAAAATCGATGGGTAACTTTCGCAGATAAGCAAAGGAGGATAAACCAGAACCAAAGTCATCGATGCTGAACCGACAGCCAATTTCACTGAGCTTGTGCATAAATTCTGATGCACTGGATAAGTTGGCAATGGTGGCCGTTTCCGTGAGTTCAAAGCACAGCTTTTCAGCAGGTACGGCACTTTGCTGAATCTTTAACGCAAACTTTTCGGCATTTTCAATATTGGCAAACGTTGCACCAGATAAGTTCAATGAGCAATGCCGTATGCTGTGCAACAAACTGGGGTTGGCTGTAAGCCATTCAAGCGTTAAATCCAACGCTCTTTCGTCCAGCGCAAAAGATAAACCATAGCGTTCGGCGGAGGGTAAAAAAGATTGCGGGCTGATCATTTGCCCATCTTTACCTTTTAACCGCAGCAGCATCTCAAAGCGTAAACCGTCGGGCTGATCGTGCAAGGGTTGTATTTTCTGACAAGCCAAGAGCACGCGATTGTCTTCCAGCGCTGCGTTAATTTCTTCAACCCAATGCGTAGCGATATTTCGATTACTTGCGTGACCATCACCTTCTCGGTAAACAACCACTCGGTTGCGACCTTCATTCTTGGCGATGTAACAGGCGGAGTCAGCCGCGCTGAACAATGACTTTAAACTCTCCCATCGATCATCAACCACCACCAAGCCAACGCTCACACCCACGGTGAATCGATTTTCGCGCCAGAGAAATTGAAAGTTCTCTACTTCGGCGCGTATCTGGTTTGCCAACTTCAGTGCTTCAGCAACACTGCATTTATATAAAAACACACCGAACTCATCGCCGCCCAGTCGCGCCAGAATATCACTTTTACGAACCAGACTATCGAACAACTGAGCGAGCTGTCGAAGTAGTTCATCGCCTGCTTCATGGCCGCAAGTATCGTTAACTATCTTGAAACTATCCAAATCCATAAAACACATAGCGTGTGATTTTCGATCGGTTTTAGCAGACTGAAGCGCCTGATTGACTCGTGATTCAAACTGCCGACGATTCACCAGACCAGTAAGCGCGTCATGATTGGCATGATAGGCAACCGCCTCCGCCTGTTTAACCGAGGCCGTCACGTCACAACCAGTGCCACGATACCCCAAAAACTCCCGGTCTCGGTTGAACACAGGAATACCACTGTAGCGGATGACTTTGGTTTCTCCTGCCACAACCCATCGGAATTCAAAATCCCGAAAAGCGATATGGTCTTTTAATTGAGCAAGGTGCGATTGCCAAAGCTCTACATCGTTTACGTTTGCCGGGTGCTCAAGCAGCTGTTTATGCGTACGACCAATAAGGTGCTCACGCGGGATACCCAAGACACTTTCCAGCTCATCTGAAACCATGCGAAACATGAGCTTGGCATCCAGCTCCCAGAAGAAATCGGCTGACGCATGGGCAAAGTGTCGATAACGTTGTTCGCTAGCACGCAGTTGTTGTACTTCCAACGGCACGTTAACAGCGGGAACCGATGCATCGGATGCGCTGAACGACGAGTTAAAGCTACGATCGACTTTGCCATTTGGCATGCTGACATCGATGAACGAGAGTAAGGTTGCTCGAGTGGTTCCCCATTGCACGTGGGTTGCTCTGGCGATTAATCGCAGTGGCTGTCCATCACGCGTTGTGGCGGATACAGTCAGACGCTTTGCATTGTTGGCGCTTGGCGTTTCCATATCATCGATAGATGCAGACATTAGCCTCGCGATTTCTGCTTCTGCAAACAGCTCATTTAATTCAGCGCGATCGGCCATGGTTTGCGCGTTGGAAAATCCCATGACTCGCGCAGCGTTGTCGTTGGCAAAAAGAATATCGTTTTTACTGAATATAAGGCTGCCCTGAATGCCATCATTAACAAGCGTTTCATAGTCAATAGTGACCGCAGACTTCGGTGGCGTCACACTCGGACCACCGATAAGGCGCAGATCGATTCCGGTAACGCAGCCGTTCGAACCAAACACTGGCGTACGAACAATCATGATTTGCGTGCTGTTCTCACCCAATTCAATGGTGCTGATATCGGCTTGGGCTGAATATATAGCCTGACTGTCGAGGGTGAGTTGCTCTCGCGCCACTTCGGCGCTGAGCAGGTCGAAGTCGGTTTTACCAATGACGTCATCGGGTGAATCGACACCAAAAATCTGCGCAAAAGCCATGGAGCAGGCGCGATAGACGAGCTGATCATCTTTGAGAGCGACACGGTCTGACTGCTGACCAAGCAGGTCAGTTTTGCTCAGCATGCGCATGAGAGGCACCTCTTACGAGCTGCCTGTGCAACCGAATTTTTCGCCAATTTGTTCTGCACCACAGTACACCAGGTTCAGGTTAGTAACTGAGTATAGAGCATCACTGAAATTGTAAAACCGATCTGATCGCACATTCGTGCGTATAAAATAATTTCTTTATTTTCAATAACTTAAATTGAAGGCGAAGCTACTTTTTTAAGCTCCTGCGTAAAATCTTAGACAATGTATGCCATATTTTCGTCACAAATTACGTCTGTACTGCCCGCCAACGGCAAACATCGCCTCGGTGAGCTGCCCCAAAGAGCAGCATTCTGACGCTCGAATGAGTGCGCCAAACACGTTTCCGCCCTGCATTGCCGTGAGCTGCACATCTCTCAACGCTGCCGCAGATACATCACTGTGACGCGCCTTGAATTCAGCCAGACGCTGAATCTGGCTTTGCTTTTCCGCATCACTGGAGCGAGCCAATTCAATACCCTGAGTGACTTCGTCTTCCGGATTCAAAAACGTGTTCACGCCGACAATAGGCAAACTGCCATCGTGCTTGCGATGTTCATACAAAATGGATTCATCCTGAATTTTGCCTCGCTGATAGCCGGTTTCCATCGCGCCGAGAACACCACCACGATCGGAGATACGGTCGAATTCCAGCAGCACCGCCTCTTCTACCAAATCGGTTAATTCATCGATGATAAAACTGCCCTGGCTGGGGTTCTCATTTTTCGCAAGCCCCCACTCACGATTAATAATGAGCTGTATGGCAACAGCTCGACGCACAGATTCATCGGTGGGTGTCGTAACCGCTTCATCGTAGGCGTTGGTATGCAATGAGTTGCAATTATCGTATACCGCTATCAATGCTTGTAGGGTTGTGCGGATATCATTGAATGCCATCTCTTGTGCATGCAGCGAACGACCGGAAGTTTGTATATGGTATTTCAGGCGTTGACTACGCTCATTCGCACCATATCGTTCGCGCATCGCAACCGACCAGATACGACGGGCAACTCGACCTAATACCGTGTACTCAGGGTCCATACCGTTGCTGAAAAAGAACGACAGGTTCGCAGCGAAATCATCCACGGACATACCCCTTGCCAGATAACTCTCGACATAGGTAAAACCGTTCGCAAGCGTTAGCGCAAGTTGGGTAATGGGGTTCGCACCGGCCTCAGCGATGTGATAACCGGAGATTGAGACCGAATAAAAATTCTTCACATCGTTCTCAATAAACCATTCCTGAATGTCAGCCATCATTTTCAAACTGTATTCAGTGGAAAAGATGCACGTATTCTGGCCCTGGTCTTCTTTGAGAATATCCGCTTGCACAGTACCGCGTACTTGCCGATAGGTATTACGGCGAACCTCATCTATCTCTTCTACACTCGGTTCGCGCGAATGCGTCTCTTTGAATGCATCCAGTTGCTGACGGTAAGCCGTTATAAAAAAGAAGGCCAGGATAGTCGGCGCAGGACCGTTTATGGTCATCGACACAGACGTACTCGGGTTGCACAAATCAAAACCGTCGTAGAGCACCTGCATATCTTCAACAGTTGCAACGGATACCCCGGAGTTTCCTACTTTGCCGTAAATATCAGGTCTTACTGCTGGGTCGTTCCCGTAAAGAGTGACTGAATCAAACGCAGTAGAGAGTCGTTTGGCATCGGAATGTTCTGATAACGCTTTGAACCGTTTATTGGTGCGAAGCGGATCACCCTCACCGGCAAACATTCTTGTGGGGTCTTCACCTGCTCTTTTAAACGGAAATACTCCTGCGGTGAAAGGGAAGTATCCCGGCAGGTTTTCAAGCATCAGCCAACTCAGTAAATCACCATGATCACTGTACCGAGGCAGTGCCACGCGCGATACCTTCGTTCCACTCAACGATTCTACTTTCAATGCCGTGCGCAGCGTTTTTTCGCCATGCTGCTGCACCAGTTCATCACCTGTATAGGCCTCTACCTGTTCAGGCCAGCGGTTCAACAACGCATTGGCATCAGCCGATAGTTGCTGCTGCTTATGGCTAATCAAGTCAGCGATAGCGCCATCCGCGCTGCTTGCATTCAACATAGAAGCGCAAGCACGTAGCTGCTGTAGCTCTCTTGCAAGCTGCGCCTGATCGAGAACCATCTGACGATAGTCTCGAACGGTGTCGGCAATCTCAGACAGATAGCGTTGACGTTTGGCTGGAATAATACTGGTCGAACGCGTGCTCGCGCTAACCTCAACGCGAGGCAGATGCCCGGGTTTTAGCTCAAGCCCTTTATCGGCCAGAAGAGCGATAACCGACTGGTAAAGAGCAGTAACACCATCATCGTTAAACAGCGCTGCGATGGTGCCGTACACCGGCATAGTGTCCGGTGACTCAGCAAAGGCTTCGCGATTTCGTTGTACTTGCTTTCGCACATCGCGAAGCGCATCGTCGCCACCTTTTCGTTCAAATTTATTAATCGCTATAACGTCAGCGAAGTCGAGCATGTCGATCTTTTCCAGCTGACTGGCTGCACCAAATTCAGGTGTCATAACATATAAAGACACATCACACACGGGCACGATGCCCGCATCACCCTGACCAATGCCCGGTGTTTCGACAATAACCAGATCAACACCTGCCAAACGACAGGCATCAATCATGTGTGGCAACGCTGCAGGTACCTCACCGGCCGCATCGCGAGTGGCTAGCGAGCGCATAAAAATGTTATCGCTTTCAATCGCATTCATTCGAATACGATCTCCCAGCAAGGCCCCACCGCTTTTACGTCGTGATGGATCGATAGCCAGCAAAGCAACAGACACACCATCGGATTGATCTAATCGAAGTCGTCGCACAAACTCATCGGTAACAGAAGATTTTCCCGCACCGCCAGTACCGGTAATGCCAAGCACCGGGGCCTTGGTTTGCATCGACTGGGCTGTTTTCGATAAACGTTTTAACTCTGCCTCGCTTAGCTGATCGTTTTCAATCCGGGACAATAACTTTGCTAGCGCATTGTGGTTGGCTGGATTAAACGGAGGTTCTTTGGGTTTAATCAGATCCGCTATATCAGCAACATCGGCGGTTGTGCTGTGCGCGTCTGTTGTGGTGTCGAGCATGTGCTGAATCATGCCCTGCAAACCCATGGCCTGACCGTCTTGAGGGGAGTATATTTTCGCCACACCATAATCATGCAGTAACTGAATTTCATCAGCCACAATGACACCACCGCCACCGCCAAACACAAGAATGTCTTGTGCGCTTCGCTCGCGCAGGCTGTCGATCATGTATTTAAAGTATTCAACATGGCCGCCTTGATAGGAACTTATGGCAATCGCATGGGCGTCTTCCTGAATGGCGGCATTGACAACTTCTGCCACCGAACGGTTATGGCCCAAATGGATAACCTCTACGCCACCAGCCTGCAACATACGCCGCATAATGTTGATGGACGCATCGTGCCCGTCAAACAGGCTTGCGGCGGTCACAAAGCGCAATCGCTCTGGCGTAGAACGGGTAGATACGGATTCAGCCGGGGCAGACATGTCCATCTCCTTTTGCGGGAATACTTATTATCACTTGACCTTTACGTTAACGTCAACCTAATCTATAGCCATGAGCACAGATCAAGAAGAATTCAGTATTGGTGACTTGGCGCGCGAATTTGACCTCACAACGCGCACAATCCGGTACTACGAAGACAAAAAATTGCTGAACCCCGAACGACGCGGACAACAGCGGATTTATTCGCGGGTGGACCGAACACGATTGAAGCTGATTTTACGGGGCAAACGACTGGGTTGGAACCTCGATGAAATACTGGAGGTCATCCAACTGTACTCGGCCGGACCAGATGGCGAAAAGCGTCAGCTGGAGCTTATGCTTTCAAAAATCGATAACAGCAGAAACACGTTACTTGAACAACAACAAGATATTAAGATTGCACTGGTGGAGCTTGAAGAGATTGCAACCCGCTGCCGACAACAATTAGATGAACTGCAGTAGTGCTTGTTATGCCAACTACATCGCACCCCACAAAAAGGATTCATTGAATGAACCAGAAAAACATTGAAGACCCGATCGTTATTGTTGGCGCCGCACGCACACCAATGGGCAGCTTTCAAGGTGAATTGTCACCGATGATGGCGCCAGAATTAGGCGCAATTAGTATCAAAGCCGCACTCGAACGTGCAGGTGTCAGTGGCGACGATATTGAAGAAGTTATCATGGGTTGCGTACTACCTGCAGGGATGGGTCAGGCCCCTGCTCGTCAGGCCGCTTTTGGTGCAGGGATACCAAAAGCAGCTGGTTGTACCACAGTTAATAAAATGTGCGGCTCTGGTATGAAGGCTGTGATGTTTGCAAACGACTTACTCACCGCCAACAGTGCACAAGTGATGGTGGCTGGCGGTTTAGAGAGTATGACCAACGCGCCTTACTTGTTACCTAAAGTACGCGACGGGTTACGCATGGGCCATGGCGAAGTCAAAGATCACATGTTTACCGATGGACTCGAAGATGCGTACGAGCCTGGCAGGCTAATGGGCAGCTTTGCAGAAGAGACTGCCACCCACTACCAATTCACGCGTGAAGCACAAGATGACTTTGCCATTGCATCGGTTCAGCGAGCGCAAAAAGCCGCCAAAGAAGGTTTGTTTTCTCACGAGATTACACCGGTAACCGTTAAAACGCGTCGCGGCGAGACCGTCATTGAGCACGATGAACAACCGCCCAAAGCCAATATTGAAAAAATCCCGACGCTAAGACCTGCATTCGCCAAAGATGGAACGGTAACAGCCGCGAATGCCAGCTCTATATCCGATGGCGCGGCATCACTTGTGATGATGAAACTCAGTGAAGCCGAACGGCGAGGATTACAACCCATGGCAAAGATATTGGGTCACGCAAGTTTTGCGCATGCGCCAGCCTGGTTCACCACCGCTCCCGTCCATGCGATTGAAAATTTACTGGAAAAATTATCGTGGCAAGCCGACGATGTCGACTTGTATGAGATCAATGAAGCATTCGCCGTTGTCACAATGGCGGCCATGCATGAGCTGTCGATACCACACGAAAAAGTCAACATCTATGGTGGCGCTTGTGCACTTGGACATCCCGTTGGTGCATCTGGAGCGCGCATTATTGTCACATTAATGAATGCATTAAAACAGAATGATTTAAAAACCGGGGTTGCAGCGTTATGCATCGGTGGCGGTGAAGCCACAGCTGTAGCAATAGAAAGACTCAACTAAACCATAAGTCAAAACTATGCAGCTCACTGAAGAACAACAACTCATACGCGACACGGCCCGATCGTTCGCGCAAGAAGTGTTAGCGCCACAGGCAGCACAAAACGATATAGAGTCTCGCTTCCCAACCGATGCCATAAAACAAATGGGCGAACTGGGTTTTCTTGGGATGCTGGTGCCCGAAGAATACGGTGGTGCCGCTTCAGACAACGTCAGCTACGCATTGGCGTTGGAGGAAATTGCCGCTGGCGATGGTTCATGCTCAACCGTCATGAGCGTACATAATTCAGTGGGTTGCATGCCAGTGCTTCGGTTTGGAACCGAAGAACAAAAACAACGCCTGCTGCCGCCGATGGCATCGGGTGACATGCTCGCAGCGTTCTGTTTAACAGAGCCTGATGCAGGCTCAGATGCGGCAGCCATTAGCACGAAAGCCACAGCCACTGAAGACGGTTTTGAACTTAACGGTGTTAAACAATTTATTACCTCTGGAAGTAACGCCGACATAGCCATCGTATTCGCTCGAACAGGCGAAGGTAAACGCGGCATAAGTGCGTTTCTGGTGTACACCGACAACACGGGATACGAAGTGAGTAGTGTGGAAAAAAAACATGGGCAACGTGCCTCCGATACCTGCCAGATAACATTGAATCATTGCGCTGTTCCAGCGAAAGATTGTTTGGGGGAAAACGGTGAGGGGTATCGAATTGCGTTGAGTAATCTAGAAGGCGGAAGAATTGGTATTGCAGCACAGTCGGTCGGTATGGCTCGTTCTGCCTATGAACGTTCGCTGGAGTTTTCGCAACAACGCCTAAGTTTTGGTAAACCGATATTTGAACATCAGGCCATCGCATTCAAGCTTGCTGATATGGCAACACAAATTGATGCTGCGCGGCTGATGATTTTACGCGCCGCACAATTAAGAGATAACGGTCAACCGTGTTTGGTTGAAGCGTCAATGGCCAAACTCTTCGCCAGCGAGATGGCAGAGAAAGTGTGCTCTGAAGCCATTCAAATTCATGGCGGATACGGGTATTTGCAAGACTATGAAGTAGAGCGAATTGCTCGGGATGTTCGCGTTTGTCAACTGTATGAGGGTACGTCAGAAATACAGCGCTTAGTCATTAGTCGCTCTTTAACCAATCGCTAAAGTCGGTTCAACCTATCGACACCGGCACAGTTGCCACGTAGAATCATCAATTGGTTGCGAACGACAATACGAAGGCGCAAAAACGAAGGCGAAAACATGAGGGATACATTGTGAGCAATACGATCGACTTCTACTTCGACTTTTCATCCCCCTATGGATATCTCGCCAGCACACGAATAGAGGCAATTGCTGAACGATACGACCGATCTGTAACATGGCACCCAATTTTACTTGGCGCCATTTTCAAAGTGTCCGGGCAAGCACCATTAACAACGTATCCCCTGAAAGGAGACTACGCGATCCACGACTTTTCACGTGCGGCGCGGGAATATAACACGCCTTACAATCACCCGGACCCGTTCCCTATCAGTACTGTCGCTGCTGCGCGTGCTTGTTGCTGGATTAAAGCATCGAATGAAACGGCAGTTGTTGCAACGCTTGCACCGTTCATCCATGCCACACTCAAAGCCTACTATGTTGACGGTCGCAACATCGGCGATGCCGAGGAAGTACTCTCCATAGCCGAATCTATTGGGCTGGACAAACACGCATTAGCACAAGGGCTGGCCGATCAAACGATAAAGGACGCCTTAAAAAACGCGGTTAACCAGGCCATAGAACGCGGCATATTTGGCTCACCAACCATGGTTGTCGATAGTGAGTTATTTTGGGGGAGCGACAGGCTTGAACAAATAGAGCGTTGGCTGAGCCGCGGCGGTTGGTAAACGCGATAACCATAAACGATGAATAGCAACCAACAAAATCTGGCTGATGACCCAGCAAAAAGGCTCGTGGTATTAGGGCTATTGCTGCAGGCTCTGCATGTGTTGTTCGGCTTTACTGCCATTATGGGCATGTTTATCAATCACATGCTTATTGATCAAAGTAAAAATACGATACATCATTCTCATATCCGATGGCAGCTAATAACGTTTTGGGTAAGCGCAACACTCTACGCCCTATCCTTTTTCGCTTGGTATCGCTACGACATAATCTGGCCGTTCGTCACTGTTTTGCTTTTTACGTTCTACCGTATTGCCATTTGTGCCTACTATTGCTTGATCGAAAAGCCGCTTGAGCGAAATTTCTGACGCAAGCTTTAGCATGCTGATAATATAGTAATTCACGAATAATCGTTCGGATTTGGAAAACTATGAGTCAAGGCAAATCAACGCAAAAAGCGCCCTACCTGGTCGATGTTGTCGAAGGTGAATCCTACTTCTGGTGTGCATGTGGCCAAAGTAATAATCAACCCTTTTGCGATGGCAGCCATAAGGGATCAGAATTCTCGCCCGTAAAGTACGTTGCCGAAGAATCCAAAAAAGTCGGGTTTTGCGGTTGTCGCGCAAGCGGTAACGCCCCACTTTGCGACGGTACGCATCGCAAGAGTGCCGACTAAGCTGATCGTATAAGCTTGCATAGTTGCAAACCAATAAAACCAAGCCGATAAAACCAAGCCGATAAAATAAGCCGAGTTTGCAGAGCACGCGCTGCCGAAGTTTGAATAAATAAACCTCCATCCAGTTTAGGTAAAGTCAGCTCGGTTTGAATCAACAACTGAGTTCGGCTTGAATTTGTTTGCGTTGCAGCACGTCAGCTCCCAAAATTGCTATCTGGCACAGCGGTGGAAACGTTATCGGGCAACCATACCATGGATAAAATCAAGCATATTCAAAGCAGGCTATTCCGCATACCTTTGTCGGAAGTATTGCATGATGCAAAGCACGGCGCGCACACTCACTTCGAACTGATTACCGTCACTATAGAAACCGAACAAGGTGCAACGGGTACGGGTTATACCTACACAGGCGGCAGAGGTGGCCAGGCCATCCTCGCCATGCTCGAGCACGATCTTATCCCATTGTTGCAAAACAAAAACGCCGACGATATACCAGCTTTATACAATGAAATGCAGTGGCATATTCATTATGTTGGTAGAGGCGGTATCGCCAGTTTCGCTATATCAGCAATGGATATAGCTTTATGGGACATCAAAGGCATAAAAACCAGCCAGCCGTTGTGGAAAATGGCCGGTGGTCACGGCAACACTTGTAACGCTTACTGCGGTGGAATCGATCTTAATTTTCCGTTAGATAAGTTGCTCAGCAGCGTGCATGGTTATATAGAGAGCGGCTTTAATGCCGTGAAAATTAAAATTGGCCAACCGACGCTTGCACAGGATTTAGAACGTATCGAAGCCGTACGAGAATTTCTGGGGCCCGACCGCGCTTTCATGGTCGATGCAAACTATGCGATGACGGTAGATCAGGCCATTGAAGCTGCGCACGCGTTCAAGCCTTACCAATTACAGTGGTTCGAGGAACCCACCATTCCCGACGATTATTTCGGCTTTGCCCGTATTGCCAATGAAACCGGCATGCCGTTATCTATGGGAGAGAACCTCCACACGATTCACGAGTTTGAATTGGCGTGTAATCACGCACGGCTGTCTTTTTTACAACCGGATGCGTCGAACTGCGGTGGCATTACCGGCTGGTTGCAAGCAGCGGCACTCGGACAGCAGGCCGGAATTCAGGTATCAAGCCACGGCATGCAGGAACTGCATGTGTCTTTGCTCTCAGCGCTGTCAGATTCAGGCTGGCTGGAGGTGCATTCTTTCCCTATAGATCAATACACTCACAGGCCATTGGTGGTTGAAAATTTCAAGGCCGTTGCGCCCGATACACCGGGTACCGGTGTGCAGTTCAATTGGGAAAAATTGAACGAAACCCACGACACACATTAAGCAACACGCGCCTGTAACAAGGCATTTAGATTGTATTTACTGATAAACTCAAGCCATTCTCAATGACCAACGCAGAGCGAGATTTATCGTGACTGATATTCAAGCGGCCTACTACACAGGCAACAAGACCTTCTCAATAGAAACCAAATCGAGCATCGATCCCGGGGATGATGAGGTTGAAATCAATGTTGCTTTCTGCGGAATTTGCGGCACCGACTTACACGTGTATCTAGGCCACATGGATGCGCGCATAGGCGATCATCGCGTCATCGGACATGAGATGTCCGGTGTTGTTAATGCGGTTGGCAAAAACGTATCAAACGTCGCGGTTGGCGATCATGTGGTTGTCCGGCCACTCGATGCATGTGGACAATGCGCTGCGTGTGAACGTGGGCACCAACATATTTGTCAAAACCTCGATTTTCTCGGATTGGATACCGATGGCGCGTTTCAGGAAAAATGGACGGTTCCCAGTCACACATTGCACAAGTTGCCCACCAGCTTACCCTTGGAGCATGCAGCGCTCATCGAACCTACAGCCGTTGCGTGTCACGATGTAAAACGCGGGCGTGTGCAATCGGGAGACGATGTACTGGTAATTGGTGGTGGACCAATCGGTATGCTAGTGGCAATGGCTGCCAAGCAAGCTGGCGGCAACGTTACCGTGTCCGAAATTAACACGCACCGATTAGCCATGGCGGAGAAACTGGGTATCGGCACACTCAATCCATCGGAGGTTGATGCAGCCAAAACCGTGCTCGAGAACACCAATGGTAAAGGGGCCGATGTTGTTTTTGAAGTCTCTGGTACGCAACCTGGTGTTGATCTGATGACCGCCGCCGTTGCAACACGAGGACGCATTGTTATGGTCGCGATTCATGCCACGAAACCTGAAGTCGATCTGTTTCAGTTTTTCTGGAAAGAAATTGAAATGCTGGGAGCCCGTGTCTATGAGCCTGAAGACTATGACGAAGCCATTAAGTTGGTGGCTAGCGGCGACATCGATGCCAAAACACTCATAACAGGCATTCAGTCACTCAGTGAAATCGGTGATGCCTTTGCTGAGTTAAGCAGCAACCCAACGGCCATGAAAACCCTTATTAAGTGTTCGGATGTAACAGCATGAGCGTTTTAAACAGTTTCAATCTCGAAGGTAAAACAGCGTTAGTTACTGGCTGTAAGCGTGGCATAGGTAAAGCCATGGCAGAAGCACTGGCCGGTGCAGGTGCTGATATTATCGGCGTTAGTGCAACGCTTGAAAGCAGCGATAGCGATATAGAAAAGTCCATCACGGGTATGGGAAGAAAATTCAGCGCTTATACCTGCGATTTTTCCGATCGCAACGCGCTCAATCAATTCATTGCCGAGGTTAAATCCAACCACGCTAAAATCGATATCCTGGTGAACAATGCGGGCACAATAAAGCGCGCCCCGGCTGCAGAGCACCCTGACGAACTGTGGGATGAAGTCATAGAAGTTAATTTGTCTGCGCAGTTCGTTTTAACACGAGAAATTGGTGCGCAAATGATCAAGAACGGCGCGGGCAAAGTAATCTTTACAGCATCACTGCTAACGTTTCAAGGAGGTATCACGGTACCCGGCTATGCAGCCAGTAAAGGTGGTATCGGACAACTCACAATGGCATTGGCAAATGAGTGGGGCTCGAAGGGTATTAATGTGAATGCGATTGCTCCCGGCTATATTCGAACCGACAACACGCAGGCCTTGCAAGACAATAAAGAACGTCACGATGCCATTCTGGAACGCATACCAGCGGGTCGATGGGGCGAAACGCAAGACTTTGCTGGGCCTATCGTGTTTCTGGCTTCCAATGCCTCAGACTATATGCATGGTCATATCATGACAGTTGACGGTGGTTGGATGGGGCGCTAGAAATAGCTTGCCCCACCCCAAGTTCAGATCGGTACGCCACGTTCTATGCGGCTTAATCGCGCATCGATACAGAATCACTTTAAACTTGGCAGGCTAGCCAATACCGCACCCTTTTACGGCGTATGTCTGAATTGAGTGCCAAGTAGCGCTTCAAGCGCACTGCCATCCATCCGAATATCGTGATCCCAAAGGTTGCGTATTCGAATGTTACGTGTGGTATTCGAAAGGCTGAAATCAGCAATACGCGCGTTTTATCAACACGAGTAATTACGAACCCTAAGCGCTTTTACAGAGCGGTTACACATTAGGGTTGCAGGCTTCAGGCTTTGCCAAATAGGCCGAGAGATCTTTATCAGGATCATTGTCAAAGCGCTCGTCTCCAAAGTGTATTGCTTGTATTCTATCTAGCCTGAAATGGCGAAAATCCCCACGTTTTTCGCACCAACTTGCCAATAACCACACCGGGCTACAAAACACCAAAGCCAGTGGCCATAAACTACGACTGGTTGGCTTCTTTTTGTCGTCGCTGTATTCAATGCGAATTTTGCGTTGCTCTCGAATACACTCACGTAGCTGTGAGAAGCTAACCGTTGATGACAGCGATGGTTCAGCTGGCATAGCGTAAGTAGTCAGCTGTTGAATTTCACCTTGGAGTTTTTCAGGTAACACAGCATGTATTTTCTCATACGCATCATTCGCTTTATCGGCAAATTTTTCGTCAGTCCATTGCCGCACCATGCTAATACCTAAACAGATCGCTTCGAGTTCATCGGTGTCGAAGCTAATTGGCGGAAGATAATATTGCTTATCAATCATGTATCCGACACCTGCCTCGCCTGTAATAGGGGTGCCGGTGTCCATTAAATCCTGAATATCGCGATAGACCGTGCGCGTGCAAATACCAAACTCATCGGCAATGCGTTTTGCCGTCACAGCCCTTCGCCGACTACGTAGGAAATGAACCATTTTTATCATTCTATCTGCACGTCGCATATCAGGTCTCCAAACCACTTGCGCATACTAATTTAACCCTACTGACACCATGCTGTCAGTAGGGCTTTGCTATCTTCAATTTTCAACTACATAACGGAAGAAAATCGAATGATGAACAGACAGCCGGTTAATCCTTGGCCCTGGTCGTTACAAGTCGGCTACAACCAGGCAGAAATTATCGAAAACACCAAACGCCAGTTGGTGTGTGCCGGACAAACGGCCGTTGATGGCGAGGGTAAACCCCAGCATGCCAACGATATGCGAGCCCAAATGTCGCTCACACTAGACAATCTGGAAACCGTGCTGGCAAGCGCTGATATGGGGCTGGCTAATATTACTCGGTTACGCATTTACGCCACTGACGTAGAAGAAGCATTGAAGCATTTCGATCTGTTTGCGAACCGGTTTATGCCAGTGAACGCAGCTCCACCGATGACGCTGCTGGAAGTGAGCCGACTGGCTATACCTGAACTCATATTCGAAATAGAGGCTACCGCCGCCGACTAATGAAACGGGGTTTATCAAGCCGGGGATTCTGACAACGGTTTTGAGAATACCCCGCTCTCCTGATACAGTACTTGATTCCAGTATTCGATATCAGCGCTTTTCAGGAGACGCCAGGATATGTTGAGCGATCAGCAAAAATCAGACTACGACCGAGATGGCTTTATACTTGTAGAGGATGCGGTTCCTGCCGATATGCTTCAACAATTGCAGGCGGTTACGCTACAGCTGATAGAAGACTCACGAACGGTTCAGGAAAACAATGATGTTTATGACCTGGACATCGGCCACTCGATTAACACACCACGACTCAATCGTATCAAAACACCCCATGCGGTACATTCGGTATTCAAAGAGTACATGCGCAGTGACGCGTTAACCGAATTGATCAAGCCTTTACTTGGCAATAATATTCGCATGAATAACTCCAAACTGAACACCAAAGCTGCGCAAGGCGGTGCACCGGTTGAGTGGCATCAGGATTGGTCATTCTACCCGCATACCAATGATGACTTACTGGCTGTAGGTGTCATGCTCAGCGACATAGGCGAGGAAGATGGTCCATTACAAATGGTACCCGGCAGTCATAAAGAGCCGATACTTTCGCATTTTAATAACGGGGTATTTTGTGGCGCTATTCACCCCGACGATACAGCTGCGCGTTTAGACGATGCAGTGAGCATCACAGGCAAAGCTGGTTCAATCAGTATCCATCATGTTCGCACAACCCATGGTAGTGCACCGAATATGGGTGAGAATCCACGGCTGTTACTGCTGTATGAACTAGCCGCCGCTGACGCTTGGCCCATTAGTGGCGCACAGAGTACCTTCACCGGCATGACGCAGCAAGCACTGTGGGAGTACTTTAACGACAACATGGTTTGCGGTAAGCAAAGCACGATACCGCGCTTACGTGATGTACCGGTGCTTATGCCGGTTCCGCCGCCACAAGATGCATCGTCTATCTTTAAAACACAAAGTAGTGGTGGAGCAAAAAGTGCGTTTAGCAGCACAACGTAACGCTGTTCTGCCGGTAGTAGTCAATCCTATGGGTTAAAACACGCTAGCGGCTTAAATATGCCTATAGAATAGAACATGTGTTTACGCCTTAACAATTATGCCGTGCTTCAATTCGTTCTCGTCAGGAATCTCAAACCTTGACTCCATAAAGTCAAACATCGCATCGGTTACCTCGAACGCAAAAACAGCCGGATCTCGCTCTTGGTTGCGAGTTTTTACACGTTGTTTGCGAATTTGCGGTGGTACGTCCAGATAGTGAACCTCGGCTTTGATAGTAAGCCGAATAGCCCTATCGACAAAAACGTTTCTTTGCTCTTTCGTGGTAAACCCTAAATCCAGAACAACATTGCCGTCTGTTTTTAAAATTTGCTCGCTTACCTCCCAGATTTGCGCATAGCACCGTTGCACCCTCTCTATCATCCAGTCGTAATCGATAGATGTCATATCATCAGCGAAGAGTGTTTGCATCCAGGGGTCGATAGAAAAACGAATAGCGCTCACTTGTTCAGAAAGCGAGTTCGAATAGGTGGTTTTCCCGGCGCCTGTGCCACCACACACTAATATTAATCTTGGCATATAACTGGTTCTCTATCGCGCAACGAATGGCTGGGTAGTAGGTCATACCATCCTATTTTTCATGACCAGTTTGTGCTGGCCTATCCATGAACGGGACCTTACTTTGTAAAGGTACCCCAATACGCCTCCCAATTGGCGCGAAAACAAACTCTGGCTTCCAGACGTTCAAATATTTTAAATAATCCATAAAGCGTGCGATCGAAAAAGATAAAATCCTCTTCCACCTCCTCCATCGACGCAGACTCAGCGATCTCTCGAATGAGTTGCAAGCCTTCATTGGTATAACGATTGTGTTCTTTAAAATCAAAATAAGGCTCTTTAAATGGTTTGGCCAACCACTTCCCAAACGGACGAATAACGGTGTGGAAATCATCGATTCCCGTATTCGATAACCTCATACCGATCGCCGCATACGCATCGATAATTTTTTCGATATCATTTTGATAAAACGCAAACAACAGGTTGGGTAAGTTATCGGTGAAACGAGAGCTCAAGACTTTTACGCAACCAAAATCGACCAGTGCGACATCCCCATTTTCTTTGAAAAGATAATTCCCAGGATTCGGGTCGGCATGCAATCTTCCCAATTGCATAGTTGATACAACAAAACAATCGTTTATTAATTGCGCGGCTTTATCACGGGTTTCTTGAGAGGGGTTAGTAGCCAACCAATCATCCAGATGTTGACCTTGTAACATCTCAGTTGTGAGAACACGATCTGAACAGAATTGCTCGTACACTCTGGGAACCTGAATTCCTGATAGTGATAGATTCTCCTTGAACCACTGGGTATTGTTAGCTTCAAGACGATAATCTGTTTCCTCTCTTAGGCGAGCGCCTACTTCATCTATGGAAATATCAATGACATTCTTGCTCGGTCGAGCATGCTTTGCCAGCAGCGGAATAGCGCTACGGGAGAGTTTACGCAGCAGCTTAATGTCGCTGTCTATAGTGACATGCACACCCGGATACTGCACTTTTACGGCCACGTGCTGCCCATCTTTCAGCTCTGCTTGATGAACCTGACCCAAACTTGCTGCAGCCATGGCTTCACTATTGAAATTTGCAAACAGTGCTTGCGGCGTTTTACCAAACTCGTCAAGCAACACTTTTTGCACTAATACGCGATTAAGCGGCGGTACTTTATAGTAAGACTTGGTGAGTTCTTCCCGAACTCGCTCAGGCAACAAATCGGTTTCCATGCCTAGCATTTGTGCAAGCTTTACCGCCGTACCACGTAGCTGCGTAATGGCATTGAATAGAATCTCAGCCTCGACGCTCTGTTGCTTTTCTACATCATCATTCACCGCTTGCTGGCTCATAAACGGTCGCTTCGCTTTGCTTTTCAGTTTACCAACGCCCAACCTTACCGCTGTAGACCCCACGACCCCTGCTCTGGCAAGTTGAGTGTCGGGTACTTTGCTCATGACGCACCCTCCATAAAGCGCCGTTTAGCCGCCATGAGTTCCGGTTGTTTAACTAAGGATTCAAGAACATTCATATGCTGCAACACATGCGTTCTGAACAGAAACGAAAACAAATCCAGCGTTTTTCCGATCACACCGCCCATGAGCAACTGCGCAATAATCTCCGTGCTTTGATCAACCAATTGTGTGGTGTTGGAAAACTCATCGGAGGTGTCTTTTAACCAATACGCCAGAATGGCCGTTTGATAATCCCAGAACAGTGTTGGCAGTAAATCCTGATACGGTTGCTCTGGCATTTCACCAGCCTCTATCGAAGCTTCGATTAAATCGGTGACCATGAGCTTTAACGATGCTTTTGTGTCTGCAAGCAGTTCGTAACCAACAGTGGGTGCAGCGTAAGTATGTGCAAACACCTCCTGTAAAAACTCTCTGGCTGGAAGCCACATGCGCAGCTCCATTTCAACAAGCTGGTGCAACTGCTCCCGCAAACTGTACTCGTGAAAATCTTCTATTGCCTTGAGTTCCTTCATTACCTGTTGTTGCACGTATTCACAGTAGCCGTACAGCAGCTTTTCTTTGGTTGAGAAGTAGTTGTATATGGTGGCGTCAGCAACATCGGCACGTTTTGCAATCTCACGCATGGAGGCCTTATCAAAGCCCTTCTCCGTAATCACATCCACGGCCGATTCCAACAAGCGAATTCGGGTTTGCTCTTTGACCTTGTTGCTGATTTTCATAACGTATCGCTTAATTTTATTTCACATTAAACTACATTATATTAACTTTAATGTATAGCAATTATATTTAAAATATTTAAGTTATTGTTTTATATGAATAATGGTACTAAGTTACCTTGGCACGCATTTTACTTGCATAATACTGAACCAATCAAGTATTATTCACGCATGAAGCAAGCAAATACCACCACCATCTTTACCTTACTTAAAGTGGCGTCTCGCATTGAGCGCAAACTTGATCGTGCCCTCTCTTGTACTAAGGGCGTCAGTTTCACCGAGTATTCTTTATTAAAAGAGTTACTGGAAAAGTATCAGGGCTCCGCCACGCGTGTTGATCTTGCGGATGCGGTAAGCCTTACACCGTCTGCCATAACGCGCGCTTTAAAACCGCTTGAAAAAATTGGTTTGGTGTTAACCGAGAAAAGTGATCGTGATGCAAGACGAAGTCTCGCTATCCTGACACCTGCCGGGAGAACGCTACTAAGCGATGCAAATAAAATTGTTCATGATGAAATCAACGCGCTGGGTTTGTCAGAAAGCGAGTTGACCAAACTTCAGTCCATACTCGATAGACTTTAGCTTAACAGTACATCGCCAGTACACGATAGCAATCAGCTACAATAGGCCCTTTCCTATCGGCCGGAGTAAACCATGTTACGCATTGGCATTCTATCAACTGCATTGATTGGCAGAGAACATCTTATACCTGCAATACAGGCAGCCAGCAACGCAAGCTTGACAGCCATCGCCTCCAGAAAACTGAGTAGCGCTAAAAAGTTAGCAGCACAAACAGGCGCACCGCTCGCATTTGGTTCGTATGAAGAGTTACTGGCTTCCGACGAAATCGATGCCGTTTATATACCGTTGCCTACCTCACACCATGTTGAATGGAGCGTTAAAGCAGCCAATGCTGGAAAGCATGTTCTGTGTGAGAAACCGATTTCGCTTAAAGCCTCTGATATTAATAAAATCATTAAAGCGCGTGACAAAAACAAGGTAATCGTGTCAGAAGCATTCATGGTGACCTACCACCCGCAATGGCACAAAGTAAAAGATCTTCTGAAAAAAGGCACCATTGGTGATCTTAAACACATAGACGGATCATTTACCTACTTCAACACTGATCCGAACAATATGCGTAATCGCCCTGAACTCGGCGGTGGTGTGCTACCCGATATTGGCGTCTACCCCACGGTAACCGCCCGCTACGTAACAGGAATGGAGCCACAACGCTTACAAGCCACGATTGATTTCGATCCAAAAATGAAAACCGATCGTTACGCCAACATCTGCGCTGAATTCGCAGGCTTTACCATGAGTTTTTATCTGTCCACCCAAATGGCCAATCGACAATCGATGGTTTTTCACGGCGATAAGGGATTCATTGAACTCACTGCTCCCTTTAACTCCAATTTATACGAAGGCGATGAAGTGCGTGTGCACAACAAGGACCATAGCGAAGCACGTGTATACCGGTATACCGGTATAAATCAGTACCAGCTGCAAATCGAGGCTTTCGCCAATGCCGTTGCAGGAAAAAAACAAACCGTGTTTGCACTTGAAGACTCCGTGCTAAATCAGAAAGTCATCGATGCGATCTATAAGGCAGGAAAGTCTGGCCGCTGGCAAAAGGTGTAGATTGTTAAAGCCGTTTAGCGCAAGGCT